>JAPLDN010000293.1 GCA_026391755.1 Bacteroidota bacterium | reverse complement strand
CCTCGGGCAGGAACCAAGCTGCACCGAGGGCTTTGCCGCGGGGCACTATGGTAACCTTGACCAGGGGGTGTGCGTACTCGAGCAGCCAGCTTACAGCGGCATGCCCCGATTCGTGAAAAGCAATGACTTTCTTTTCGTGCTGGCTGATGATCTTGCTCTTTTTCTCAAGCCCTCCTACGATACGGTCTATAGCATCCAGGAAATCCTGTTTTTCGATAATGTTCTTATTCTTTCTTGCGGCGATCAAAGCCGATTCATTACATACATTGGCAATATCCGCTCCAGAGAAACCGGGGGTCTGGCGTGCAAGAAAATCAACGTCGAGGTTGATCTCGAGTTTAAGAGGCTTAAGATGCACTTTGAAGATCGCTTTCCTTTCTTCAAGGTCGGGAAGCTCAATATAAATCTGCCTGTCAAAACGACCTGCACGCATGAGAGCGCGGTCGAGGATGTCGGCACGGTTTGTTGCTGCGAGTATGATCACCCCGGCATTGGTCGCAAAACCATCCATCTCGGTAAGAAGCTGGTTCAGGGTATTCTCACGTTCGTCATTGGCACCGGTGATGGCGTTTCTCCCGCGTGCACGGCCGATTGCGTCTATTTCATCAATAAATATGGCTCCCTTGGGGATCTTGCCTCCCAACTGGGTGTATTTTGTCGGATTCTTTAAAAAGTCAACGATCTCCATGATCTCAACCTTGGCTTCTTCAAGCCCGGCCACATCATTGAAATTGATATTGACCATCGTGTCCTTGTCGAACAACGTTGCCTTTGATTTACCAATATTAAAGATCTGGGCGCCTCCGCCTCCGCCACCTCCCCGGCTCATAAACCTCATAATGAGGAACCAGGCTCCGACCAGGATAAGAATTGGAAGGAGATATCCTAGGATGTCACCAAAAATATCCTTCCTTGATTCGGTTACAGGAGGATAAGGAAACTGTTTCTTGAATTCTGCGATCTTGGCCTGGGGTATGCTGTCGCGCCGCATGTGGGCGGCGATGGTGTCGCGTGTGTCCTTGAGAAGCCCGTAAAAGATATCAACGCTGTTGATCTCGTAAGTATACTGTGGATTCCCGCTGTTAAAAGCCGAACCCAGCCCTTTTTTATTGAACTGCTTATAAGCAGTGTCGTTTTGAAGCCGGTCTTTCTTGATAAAAATTTCTGCTCTTTCCTTGTTGACTACAACGATCTTCTCAACATCCTGTTTAAGTAATATCTCTTCAAACTTTGTGTAATCAATGGATTTTACAGGATTGTTATAGTTAAATACCTGCAATGCAAGAAAGCCTAAAAGGAGTACCCCGTAGATCCAGTAAAAACTGAACTTGGGTTTCTTGCCTTTCGAAGGATTGAAATTCGGTTTGAAACTATCTTTCGGTTTGTTGTCTTTTTCTGCCATTCTGTCGTGAACCTTCAGTAAAAATTTTTAATTCAGTGCTAGTCTTCAATCTTTACGACAGTGGAATCTGCCCATAACTTCTCAAGGTTGAAGAACTTACGCTGTGCTTCCTGGAAAATGTGAACCACTACGTCAATGTAGTCTATCAAAATCCATTCCGCATTTTCAAAACCTTCCTTATGCCAGGGGTTTAACCCTGTTTGTTTTTTAACACGATGAATGACTTCGTGGGCAAGAGCTTCCGACTGTGTCCTGGAATTTCCATGCGTGATGATGAATGCATCGCAAACGGAATGTCCACTCCCTTTAAAATCAAGGATTACCGGATCTTTTGCTTTTTTCTCCAGTAAAGCCTCCGATATGGCTTCAACCAGCAGTTCCTGAGCGTCTTTTTTCTTCTTTCTGGGCATTAATTATACTATTACTGAGGCAAAGGTAAGCAATTAAAAATTAGGTTTCAAAGCATAGGTTTCGTAGAAGCCGCTAATGTATTTTACGGCTTCTTCTGCAGTATCTACCACAGTGAAAAGGTCAAGGTCATTTTCGGAGATCATGCTTTCGGGTAATACTTTTTTCGTGATCCAGTCGGTAAATCCCTGCCAGTATTCCCTGCAGACCAGCACGATAGGGAACCTCACGAGTTTGTGGGTCTGGATAAGGGTTATGGCTTCCGTGAGTTCATCCAGGGTCCCGAATCCACCGGGCAGGGCTATGAATCCCATGGAATAACGCATGAACATGGTCTTCCTTACATAAAAGAAGTCGAAGTTGAGAAGCCTGGTCCTGTCGATAAAAGGGTTAGGCTTTTGCTCAAAAGGCAGGGAAATGTTAAGACCTACCGATTTGCCCCCTGCGAAATGGGCGCCTTTATTCGCTGCTTCCATAATCCCTGGTCCGCCCCCGGTAATTACCCCGAAACCGTTTTTAGTAAGCAGGTAAGCTATCTCTTCAGCCAGATGGTAGTATTTATTGCTTTCTGGAGTACGCGCTGACCCGAAAATGGATACGCATGGGCCTATTTTGCTTAATTTGTCAAAACCCTCGACCATTTCCGACATCACCTTGAAAATTTCCCAGGTGTCGACCGAGATCATCTCGCTCCAGCTCTTTTGCTGAAAAGATTCCCTTAATTTTTCAATGTCCTTGTTTTCCATAATATCAACCAGTTTAAATCATGCCATCGCGATCATCACGCACTCAATTCCTTTTTCAAATGTATACCTGTATAACTTGTTTTATGCTGTGCCACTTCTTCAGGTGTTCCCATGCAAACAATGCTGCCTCCGCGCTCCCCGCCTTCCGGTCCGAGGTCTATGATATGGTCGGCAACTTTGATGACTTCCATATTATGCTCGATCACCAGAACCGTGTTCCCCTTTGCAACAAGTTTGTTCAATACGCAGAGGAGCACTTTAACATCTTCAAAATGAAGGCCTGTCGTAGGTTCATCAAGTATATACAGGGTGTTTCCCGTATCGGTTTTGCTGAGCTCTGAGGCAAGTTTTACCCTTTGGGCTTCTCCTCCCGATAATGTCGTGGATTGCTGACCCAGGGTTATGTACCCCAACCCGACCTCATTCAGGGTGCTGATCTTGTTAAGGATCATAGGTATATTCTCAAAGAACTCAACCGCTTGTTCAATTGTCATGTTCAGGACATCGTTGATGGATTTCCCTTTGAAACGCACTTCCAGCGTTTCCCGGTTATAACGGTGCCCCTGGCAGGTTTCGCAGAGGACATAAACGTCTGGAAGGAAGTTCATTTCGATCACTTTCAATCCTCCGCCCTTGCAGGTTTCGCACCTTCCGCCCTTCACATTAAAGGAGAACCTTCCCGGCTGGTATCCCCTTATCTTCGACTCAGGAAGAGAAGCATAGAGTTTGCGGATTTCGTCAAACACCTTGGTATAGGTAGCGGGGTTCGACCTGGGTGTGCGGCCGATAGGACTCTGGTCGATCTCGATAACTTTGTCGATATTCTTTATCCCTTCGATCTTATCATAGGGAAGAGGCTTGTATTCCGATTTATAAAAATGCCTGCTGAGTATAGGATACAGCGTCTCGTTGATCAAACTGGACTTCCCGCTTCCGCTTAAGCCAGTGATGCAAATAAATTTGCCCAGAGGGATTTCAAGGTCTACTGTTTTAAGATTATTGCCGGTGGCGCCAAACAGATTAAGCGATTTGCCGTTGCCCTTCCTTCTCTGCCCCGGAACAATGATCTTTTTCCTGCCGCTCAGGTATTGACCCGTGAGATGCCCGTTCTTCATGATCTCCGCAGGGGTTCCATGGGCAACGATACGGCCGCCATGGACACCGGCACCAGGCCCTATATCGATAATATAGTCCGAAGAAAGTATAGTTTCCTTATCATGCTCGACTACGATCACCGAATTCCCGGCATCACGCAGGTTCTGAAGCGCCCTGATAAGTTTCATATTATCGTGCTGGTGCAGTCCTATGCTTGGTTCATCAAGGATGTACAGCACTCCCACAAGCTGTGACCCGATCTGGGTTGCCAGGCGTATTCTCTGGCTTTCGCCTCCCGAAAGCGATCTGGCAGGCCGGTTCAGGGTAAGGTATCCTATACCGACATCCAGCAAAAATCGTATACGGTTTTGTATCTCCCGAACTATTTCATAGGCTATGACCTTCTTGCGCTCTTCAAGGCGGTCATTGATTTTTCCCATCCACCCCTCCAGGTTTATCATATCCATCCCGGCCAGTTCTGCGATGTTCTTCCCTCCAATTTTAAACTGCAGGGACTCTTTTTTAAGCCTGGAGCCCTGGCATTCGGGGCAAGGCATTTTGTTCATGAAACTGCTCACCCATTTCATAATGCCGGCAGGAGCTGTCTCGGCAGTCTGGGAATTAATAAAACTTACGATCCCTTCAAAATTCAGGGAGTAAGTGGATGTGATCCCAAGGTAATCATTTTTCACCCTGATCACCTCATCGGATCCGTATAGTATAGTGTTGATAGCCTGTTCGGGGATTTCCCCAATGGGGGTGTTCAGGTCGAAAGAATATTTTTCTCCTATGGCCTCGATCTGCTTGAATATCCATGTGTTTTTGTACTCTCCGAGGGGAACTATTCCTCCCTTTTTAATGCTTTTCCCGCTATCGGGAATGATCTTCCGGATGTCGATCTCCGAAATGGTCCCAAGGCCATTGCAACGCTGACAGGCTCCATAGGGAGAGTTGAAAGAGAACGTATTAGGTTCCGGCTCATCATAGGAGATCCCGCTGGTAGGGCACATCAGCAGGCGGCTGAAATGCCTGGCTGAATCAGAAGCAATATCGAGAACGGTAATAGAATCCTTTCCCTGCTTCATTGCAGTATTCACTGATCCTGCAAGCCGTTTCACCGATCCGGGTAAAATATGGACCTGGTCGATTACAATTTCGATATCGTGGATTTTATAACGGTCAAGTTGCAGGCCATGCGAAATCTCTCGAACCTCGCCGTCGATCCTGACACTAAGGAACCCCTGCTTCCGTATTTGCTCAAACAATTCGCGGTAATGGCCTTTCCTGCCTTTGACCACAGGTGACAGTATCATGACATGCTTCCCTGTGTATTGCGAAAGAATCAGATCAACAATCTGCTGTTCTGTGTAACGCACCATTTTTTCACCCGTGACATAAGAATATGCATCTGCAACCCTCGCGTAAAGGAGGCGGAGAAAGTCATAGATCTCGGTAATCGTACCGACTGTTGAACGGGGATTCCTGCTGGCCGATTTCTGCTCGATTGAAATTACAGGGTTAAGCCCTGTTATCCGGTCCACATCAGGCCTTTCCAGGCTGCCGATAAATTGCCTGGCATAAGCCGAAAAGGTTTCCATGTAACGTCTTTGGCCTTCCGCATAAATAGTATCAAATGCCAGGGAAGATTTTCCGCTTCCGCTCAAGCCTGTAAACACAACAAGCTTATTCCTCGGAATAATCAAGTCGATATTCCTGAGGTTATGCACCCTGGCTCCTGATATTTCTAGCTTGTCTTCCAATGAATGGAAAGCTTAATGGATTTCGTTGATTCTCAAAGTGTCGTGGAAATAAGTCTCTGAAGCCGGCAAACTCTTTTGCAGAAACCCGGTATTCATCGCCCCTTCTTTGGGAAGAATGATCTGGTATGTCTTTTTAAGCTTATTCGTGAGAGTGTACTTCTTCAGCCAGGGATTAAAATCCCGGAGAATCCTGTATGTCACCTTATTTTTAACAGCAAAAGCGGGAAGGTCATGAATGGGTGAATCAACCTGGATGGAGTAAGTCGGGATTACCGGGTAAAAATCACCGGCTCTCAGGTACAGCCCGTATTTTACAGGATGGTTAAAGATCTCCTTAAGTGCAACGATCCTGTATATATATCTTGAGGTTTCGTCGTTGAGGTAGAGTTCGTAAAAGCTTTTCGCTTTCTGGTCGGAAACAGCGTCACTAAGGCCGTCCTGTCCGCGGTTGAACGATGCCGCAACCAGTGTCCAGTCCCCGTATTTTGCATAGGATTCAAGGAAATACTTACAGGCTGCTTCAGTTGATCTGGCCACATTGTACCGTTCATCAACTTCCTCATTCACTTCAAGGCCGAAATGTATTGCCGTCGGCTTCAGGAACTGCCAAAACCCTTCGGCTTTGGAAGGGGAAACTGCGTTGTAGAAATTGCTTTCGGCAAGAGCAAGGAATTTGAAGTCATCCGGCACATGATTCTTTTTCAATATGGGTTCGATGAGCGGGAACCAGCGGTTGGACCGCTTAAACATCAATATTGTCGACGCATGCATGAACGTATTGATCATGATTTCCCTGTCGAGGCTTTCTTTTACATAAAACAGTTCAAGAGGCATCTTCTCACCTGCAAAATCGGCGGTTCCCGGACATTCCGGGGCGAAAATACGGTAAGAACGTTGTGCCACTTCCCTGTAATCCCTTGCCGGGTTGTTCTGAACTAAGACCGCAAATACCAGCATGGCGGCTAATGCAAGCAGGGTGATGATTAAAAGAGGTAATTTCAGGTTTTGTTTCATTGTCAGAAAGGAGTAGTAAAGTCTTTGAATTTCTCTGATATTTTATCCTTGTCAGAAATTACAGGATCCTGCAGGCCCCAGTTGATATTAAGGCCGGTGTCGTTCCATAAAATGCTTCCCTCGGATGCTTTGTTATAAATATTTGTGCATTTGTAGAAGAAGATAGTATCATCTTCAAGCGTGGCAAAACCATGCGCAAATCCCTCGGGTATCCAGTACATCCATTTATTCTGGCCCGAAAGAACGATGGATTCCCATTTTCCGTAGGTAGGTGAATTTTTACGTATATCCACTGCAACATCAAGAACCGATCCCCGCATCACCCTTACAAGTTTGCCCTGGGCAAACGGAGGGGCCTGGAAATGAAGGCCTCTTAACACGCCTTTCTTCGATTTGGATTCGTTATCCTGCATGAACTTCAGATCCAGCCCAAGGTTTAAGAATTTTCCATGGTTGAAAGATTCAAAGAAATAGCCTCTTTCATCTTCAAACACATCGGGCTTGATGATGAGCAGGCCTTCGAGGGGAGTCTTAATGATTTCCATTTTTAAATTTTATTATAATTAGAAATAAGCGATGAGTGATAAGTGATGAGCCATGAGTGATTGATTTTTACTCATGGCTTATGGCTCATGGCTATTACAAGTGTACGCATTCCCCGTATGCCTGGGCTACTGCTTCCATGATTGCTTCGCTCATGGTGGGGTGGGGATGAACAGCTTCGATGATTTCCCTGCCTGTTGTTTCAAGTTTCCTGGCAACCAGAACTTCCGCAATCATTTCCGTTACATTTTCCCCTATCATGTGAGCGCCAAGCCATTCGCCGTATCTGGCGTCAAAGATCACCTTGATAAAACCTTCCCTTGCCCCTGAAGCGGTTGCTTTTCCTGAAGCGGTAAATGGGAATTTCCCAACCAGTATCTCGTATCCCGCATCTTTTGCTGCTTTCTCGGTCATGCCTACCGAAGCAATCTCGGGATGGGTGTAAGTACAACCCGGGATATTGCCATAATCGAGAGGTTCGACATGCTTCCCTGCAATTTTCTCAACGCAGATCATACCTTCATGTGAGGCTACATGGGCCAGGGCCGGACCTTTGACGATATCTCCAATGGCATAGTAACCGGCTACGCTCGTCCTGTAGAAATCATCAACGACAACTTTGCCGCGCTCGGTTGCAATCAAAGTTTCTTCGAGGCCTATGCCTTCAAGATTTGTTGCTACGCCTACGGCGGATAACACAATATCGCAATCAATGATCTCGTCGCCTTTTTTTGTCTTTACAGTTACCTTGCAACCCTCCCCTTTGGTGTCGACCGACTCGACTGATACTCCTGTCATCACTTTCATACCTGCTTTCTTGAACGAGCGTTCGAGCGTTTTCGATACTTCTTCATCTTCAACAGGTACAATATTGGGAAGGACTTCGATAAGCGTCACTTTTGTGCCTATGGAATGATAAAAATAAGCGAACTCTGAACCTATTGCCCCGGAGCCCACAACGACCATGGTTTTTGGTTGAACTGGCAGGGTCATAGCTTCACGGTAACCGATGATCTTCTTACCGTCCTGTTTGAGGTTCGGAAGTTCTTTTGAACGGGCACCCGTGGCAAGTATGATATGAGTTGCAGAATAATCCGTGGTTTTTCCGCTTTCATCGGTTACTTCCACTATCTTTCCCGGTTTAACTTTCCCGTATCCTTTAATATGCTCAATTTTATTTTTCTTCAGAAGAAACTGTATCCCTTTGCTCATGGATTCGGCCACTTCCCGGCTGCGTTTAATAATTGCGGGGAAATCAGCTTTAGCCTCAGTTGCAGAGATGCCATATTCAGTGGCATGCTGAAAATACTGAAACACAGTTGCGCTTTTCAGCAACGCTTTGGTTGGGATGCAGCCCCAGTTCAGGCAGATTCCGCCAAGTTCGGCTTTCTCGACCACTGCAACCTGGAACCCCAGCTGGGCTGCACGTATAGCGGCAACATACCCCCCAGGGCCGCTGCCAATGATGATGATATCAAATTTCATACAATATGATTTTGTGAATCCGCGAAAGTACTAAAAAATGAGCTGTGAACCAAGATACGGAAAGGTCATAATTTCTGTTCCTGAGTTTAATTTCTTGACTATTGTCGCATAATTTTTTATTTTTGTTAAGTGCTCTCTGTAAAAGGCCCATAAGTATCAACCAAAATAAATGCATCTATGTCAAAACAAGGATTCAGTACCAAAGCCATTCATGCCGGGAATGTCGAATTCAGTCCCGGTTCGATGATCACCCCCCTGTACCAGTCAGTAGCCTATCCCTATGCCGACGCAAAAGAAGCCGCTGCGATCTTTACCGGTGAGAAACCGGGATATACATACGGGCGCTGGGATAATCCTACGGTAGATCTTTTCGAGCGCAGGATGGCTGCACTTGAAGGTACCGACGGGGCAATAGCGACCTCTTCGGGTATGGCAGCCATTTTCCTTCTGTCACACCACTGGCTTTCACCCGGCGACGAAGTTGTTTCCTCGAACAGGGTTTACGGAGGCACGTTCGGCCTGTTTGAAACCGGGCTGAAAAAAATGGGGTACAAGGTCAACTGGGTGACAAAACCCGGGGACATCAATGCCTGGAAAGCCGCTATAACGCCGAAAACAAAGTTTTTATTTGTGGAAACCCCAAGTAATCCTGCACTTTTCATCGCCGATATACCGGCCCTGGAAAGACTGGCCAAATCGAAGAAACTCCCGCTGGTTGTCGATAATACCATATGCACTCCGGCACTTCAGCAGCCCATTGCCCTGGGAGCTGATGTTACCGTACATTCCACTACAAAGTATGTTTGCGGGAACGGGACAAGCCTGGGTGGTATAATATGCGGACCTAAAAGTCTTATTGACGGGATCAGGCAGAGCTGCATCCGCTACCTGGGACCCTCTATGGCTCCATTCAATGCATGGCTTAACCTCCTTGGGCTTGAAACCCTTTCTCTGCGCATGGAGAAGCATTGTTCCAACGCCATGGCAGTCGCCACTTTTTTAGAGAAACATCCCAGGGTTAAGCAGGTGAATTATCCCGGGTTAAGATCCAATCCGTACCATAAGATGATCAAGGACCAGATGAAAGGTTGCAGTTCATTGCTTTCCTTTGAGCTGGAAGGTAATTACAAGGATGCGACCAAATTCATCGATTCGCTTAAGATCATTACCCACGCAACCCATCTGGGGACTTGTCGCTCTATTGTAACCCATCCTGCATCAACAACGCATTCGGCGATGGGGGAGAAGGAGATGAAGAAAGCTGGCATATCTCCTTCCATGATCAGGTTCTCTATCGGGATAGAGGATGAGAAGGATATCCTGGACGACCTTGCACAGGCTTTCAAGGTGGCCGGCAAACAAGGGAAGCGCAAAAAATAGGAGATTCTATCCGGGCCCTTCGCCACAGGCGAAGGGCCCGGATAGAATGTAACCTCAATGAACGAACCAATTCAATTTTTTTCAACAAACCTCAAGGCCGGAAACCTGAGATTCCATGAGGCCCTGCTTAAAGGACAGGCACCCGATAAAGGACTTTATTTGCCGGTAACCATCCCCCGGATACCAGCTGAAGAGATCCTGGATTTCGGAAGAAAAGAGTACTGGGAAATCGCATACTTTGTAACAAGATACTTCCTTAACGGTGAGATATCAGATGAAGAACTCAGTGCTATTGCCAGGGACTCCTATAACTATGAAGTCCCCCTGGAACATGTATTCGGCCATAAATACGTCATGCGCCTTGACCGCGGACCCACAGCCTCTTTCAAGGACTTCGCCGCCCGGATGATGGCAAGGCTCATGCATTATTACCTTAAAACCGGTAACCGCCACCTTCTGATACTCACAGCAACATCGGGAGATACGGGGAGTGCTGTGGCAAATGCCTTTTACGGCATGGATAATATTAATATCGTGGTACTCTTTCCAAAGGATGAAGTCACAGACCGCCAGCGGAAGCAAATGACTACCCTGGGCAAAAACGTCAAAGTTCTTGCCCTTGATGCTAAATTCGACGATTGCCAGGCCCTGGTGAAACAAGCATTTGCCGACCCCTCGCTTGATCACCTGGGGCTTTCATCCGCCAACTCAATAAATATTGGACGATTAATCCCCCAGACCGTTTACTATTTTTATGCCTATGCAAAACTTGCAAGCCCGGGGGAACAGATCATTTTCTCGGTTCCTTCAGGAAATTTCGGCGATATGATGGGAGGCATGCTTGCGTTGAAAATGGGGCTCCCGGTAAAAAGATTTATTATTGCAACCAACCACAATGATGAGTTCCCAAAGTACCTCATCAGCGGGGAGTACAGCAAAATTGAACCTTCCCGCAATTGTATCTCCAGTGCCATGAACGTGGGCCATCCCAGCAACCTTGCAAGGCTTGTGGCTTTGTACGGAGGTACCATGGATGAGAAAGGCATCATCCACCGGGCAGCCGACATGGAAAGGATGAGAACTGAGCTTTGGGGCATAAGTATAAGCGATGCTGAAACACGAACGACTATCGATGAAGCATGGAAACATTGGAAACTCCTGCTTGAACCCCATGGATCCGTCGGATGGACCGGGCTCATGCGATACATAGTTGAACAGGACAACAAGCTTTTAAAAGACCAGCTTTGTGTTTCTCTGGAAACCGCCCATCCTGCAAAATTTCCTGATGAAATTAAAACGATTACCGGCTTTGACCCGGAACTTCCGCAAAGCTTGCAGGGAATCGACAACAAACCTGAATTTTTTGCCGACCTGCCAAATAATTACTCCGACTTCAAATCATGGCTTAATACAAACTTTAAATGAAAATTATTCACTGGTTCACAGTAAAATTCACTAGCCACCAGAAACTA
Organism: Bacteroidota bacterium; assembly: GCA_026391755.1. Classification (GTDB taxonomy): domain Bacteria; phylum Bacteroidota; class Bacteroidia; order Bacteroidales; family FEN-979; genus CAIRDP01. The sequence goes on along the minus strand of JAPLDN010000293.1, from coordinate 48 downwards.
ATTACCATTCACTAATCACTACAAGATATGTATATTGTCTGCTCCGAC
>JAPLDN010000163.1 GCA_026391755.1 Bacteroidota bacterium | reverse complement strand
TCAGGACTGGCACATCCGAAAACCTTTGTAGTGCCCAATGTCGTTAACATAGCTTTATTTGTCCCTCCTCAGTCTAAACCTGCCACAGGAAAAGCTGTCATTCTCCACGTGTCCTGTTTTGAAGATAAATCCAAGAATATAACAGCATTCCTTGATGCGATGGCTGTGCTTTTTAAGCGCGGGAAGGATTTCAATGTGCTGCTGGTTGGTGAGGGGCCCGACCAGCTTGCCTTAAGCGACTATGCCGGGAAACTGGGATTAAGAAATCCGCAGACAGAATTTGCCGGTCTCAAAGAGGAGATGGAACTGATCAGGGTCTACCAGTCGTCTTCCTTCCTGGTCCAGACCAGCCGTTATGAAACATTCGGCACAGTAGTGATCGAGGCCCTGGCTTGCGGACTACCGGTTGTTTCAACAAATACAGGGATTGCACCAGCCGTCATCAATAAGAATAACGGAATCCTTATTCAACAATCAGATGTTGATCAAATTGTTAATGCGGTAGAACAAATGCTGGTTAATTATCCTACCTTTGAAATTGACAAACTGCATGAATCAGTTGCCGGTATGTTTTCTGAAGAAAAAATTTCAGAAGAACTGACTTCTATTTACCACGAAATCATCTGTGCATGTCAGAAGGATTAATATTTGGGATTATGTGCTCCGGCACTTCGTTTCAGAAATGGCAGGCTGAGGCGATCAGGCTGCTTATTGAAAATGGGCATACTCCTGCGCTGCTTATTGTGGATGCCCGTGTGGCAAGCCCCCGGCCTGAATCTAAACCTGTTTCAAAAACACAGAACTATTCACTGCTCTGGAGGGCCTGTCACAGGCTGTTATTCAAGTCAGATCAGAAAATCTTAGTCGGGATGGAGACTGAGCTCCGGGCTGTTCCGCAAATGCTTTGCTCTGTTAACAAAGACAATTTCTCTGAATATTTTACTGACAGCAACCTGTCGGCTATAAAATCCCGCAAGCTTGACTTTATACTTCGTTTCGGATTTAATATTATCCGTGGCGAAATACTGAATGCGGCAAAATACGGAGTCTGGTCATTTCATCATGACGATGAACAGAAATACCGCGGGGGGCCTCCGGGGTTCTGGCCTGTTTATAAGAATGACCCGGTAAGTGCGGCAATGATGCAGCAACTGACCGCGAAACTCGATGCCGGGGTGATTTTAAAGAAGTCCTGGATGAAAACGCTGTTTCATTCTTACAAGACCAACCTGGATGTCTTGTTAATGACTTCTTCGACCTGGCCGGCCGATATGGCTAACCAGATAATGGCCCTTGGTTATAATCCAGGGCCTCCATCTGATACCAATGCCCCTGTTTATCAAGTCCCGGGCAATGTGAAAATGATTGTTTTCCTTTTCAAACTGCTTAAAAACAGGATTAGATTCTACTGGAATGACCTTTTCAGGGCCGAACGCTGGAATATCGGTATCGTAAACCGCTCAATCCAGGAAATAACTTTCTCGGCAAATCCTTTGGTCTGTGAAGAAGTATTATGGATGAGGGAAAGGAGTTCAGGTAATTACTTTGCCGATCCAGGCGGATTTATTGAGGAAAATAAGGTGCATATCCTTATGGAAGATTATTCTTATTCCGATAACAAAGCCAATATCTCCGAGGCTGTTTTTGATCCGGTATCAAAAACATTTTCAGTGCCTCTGAAATCTATCGAGACCAAAGAGCATCTGTCGTATCCTTTTATCTTTGTTTACGGGGAGAGCATTTATTGCCTACCCGAGTCTTACCGTTATGGTTATATAGGACTCTACAAGCGCAATTACTCGGAGGGTATCTTTGTTGAAGACCATGTTCTTCTTGATCATATTGATGCGGTTGATCCAACGCTGATAAATTATAACGACAAGTGGTGGCTTTTCTTTACCCTCAGGAAGTATTCAAATTCTCATCTTTATATTTATTTTGCGGATGAGCTTGACGGGGAATATAAACCTCATCCCCTGAACCCTGTCAAAATGGATGTGAGGTCCTCAAGACCCGCAGGATTGCCCTTTTTCAACGAAGGAGAGCTTTACAGGCCTTCCCAGGATTGCTCTGAGACCTATGGGAGAAGGGTGGCAATCAACAGGATTATAAAGCTCACCGAAACGGAATACGGTGAAGAGCTTGTCAAATTTATAGGACCAATAAAGGATTGCAGGTATTCTAAAGGATTCCATACCGTTTCCGGACTTGGCCGTTACACTCTGATCGATGCCAAACGCACAAAATTCAATTTTTCTCATTTTGGCCGCCAGGCCCGGCATAAATTCAGGAAACACTAGCATTCCGGATGTTCAGAAAGATCATTGGTACTATAGGGACCCGCGTAATCAGTGCATTCCTGACCCTGCTGATCAGTGTCCTTAACGCACGCTTCCTTGGAGCGGAAAATGTCGGCACCATTTTTCTGATCACTCTCTCGGTTACCTATATCCAGCTGTTTAACAATTTTATCGGTGGCGGGGCCCTGGTTTATATGACCCCCAGGGCAAGCTTTTTCAAGCTGTTTGTGTCGAGCTATGCATGGACCTTAGGAATAACTATTATCGGTACCTTGTTATTCTATTATACAGGAACCCTGTCGAGGCACCTTGAAGTCATCCCTCACGGATACTTCACCCAAGTGCTGGCCCTTGCCTTCGTTATGTCATTTACTTCCGCTAACTACATGCTGCTGCTAGGAAAAGAAAAGGTTGAAGCCTATAATATCTTAACCATACTTCAGATCATCGTTCTTATTATATGCCTGGTTGCAGCTGTATTCCTGTTCCATGTAAGGACGGTTATGGCATATTACTGGGCTATCCTGATCTCCTACCTGATCTCATTTTTATTTAGTTTTTTCCCTTTATTGAAGTTCCTGAAAGCAGAACCTTTAACCGGGCTTAAGCCGATATTCCGCGCCATGTTCCGTTTTGGCACATATTCCCAGTTCGCCAACATTTTCCAGCTGATGAATTACCGTATCGGGTATTATATGGTTGATTTCTGGTTTGGCCGCGCAGCTCTTGGTGTCATGGGATTGGGATTCAGTATTTCGGAAGGCCTCTGGATCATCAGCCGCAGCCTGGCCATGGTCCAGTTCACACGCATATCCAACGCCATGGATTTTAATTACAGTGTGCAGCTTACGCTTATCCTTTCGAAAATAACCATTGTAGTAACTTCCGCTGCAGTGCTTTGCCTTGTTGCGTTACCCGAGGTTTTTTTCAGGATGATCTTCGGGCCTGAATTCGGGATGATAAGAACAGTCATTGCCTGCCTGGGAACAGGTATTATAGCCCTGAGTTTCGGCATGATCCTGAGTCACTTCTTCTCAGGTATCAATAAACCTTATCATAATACAATCAGTTCGGCCATCGGACTGGTATTCACCCTGGGTCTTGGCTTGCTTCTTGTGCCCAAATACGGTATAATCGGAGCTTCCATAACCGCGTCGGTCTCGTACATTGTATCAACAATATATCAGTTTATTGTATTTTCCAGGATGAGCCGTCTGAAACCCAGGGACTTCCTGTTAACAAGGGCCGAGATAAAATTGCTTCTCACTGAGATCAGGAACATTACCTGGAAAGCCGATGTTGCTGATCTTAATTGATTGTAAGTGATTTCCTGGCCAGCACCCGCTTATCGGAAATCAGGACAAGCAAATAATTTCCCGACGAAAGATTCCCCCTGAGAAACCTGATCCTGTATTCATCGGGGGAAAATGATTCCGGGGCCATATGTCTTACTGTATGCCCGTTAATATCGAATAATTCTGTGCGTAAGTCATTTCCATTCAGATTATGCATTACAATGTCGGCTTCCTCTCTCACCGGATTAGGCATGATGAGGATCTCAGGCGCGGGTCCCCTTTGGAAGGAAACTTTGCCATTGAAGGGTTCAGAGGATCAGGCTTGTCGTTGAAAACAGCTGAAGAATCTCCTTTATCGACGCATGTAGAGATGCCCGATAGAAAATAATTGATGACATCGAATTCGGGATCTTCTTTGATGTTTCCTGCTCCCGTATACCCGTCCTGCACGTCATTATATGTTACTGTAAGAGTGCTTGCCCCTGAGTATATCTGCTTGCCGCTTGTTGCCGTGTTGCCCCACAGGATGTTATTGTTGATGGTCGCGCTTGTGTTCAGCGCCCAAATACCCCCACCGGGGCCTGCCGAATAGTTGAAGATGATCGTGTTGTTGACAAGTTTACGCGGTAAACCCAGGGAACTCTCTCCAAGAAGCCAGACACCGCTTCCTCCGAAATCCTGCCCTCCCGAGTTATGGGCTATCAGGTTGTTCCTCACCGTGCATCCGCAATAATTGAATACAATACCGGCTCCATACCGGCCCTGGTTGTTGTCGATAACATTGTTCTGTATCAAAGGATTGCTGTCCCCGCATCGTATGGCCCCTCCGCCTGCACTGGCCATGCCTCCGCTCATACTTACAGCTTGATTATGCGTAATATGATTATGGAGTATCCTGGGTGAAAGATATTGAACCAGTATTCCGCCTCCTTCCCTGTAGATATTTCCAGGGTTGTGCTCATCATTCCATTTCGTGCCTGTACCTCCCGTAATTTTAAAACCAATTATGCATGCATTTGTATCAGCTATGGTGGACGGAACTTTGCTCGCAATAATTACACAACTTGCAGAATCAGGCATAGTGGGCTGGCTCCCGTTGATCACGGTAGCATCAATAGTTGCAGTATCCTGTGTCAGAATGAATGTGCTGGCCAGCACTATGCCCTTTGCCCTGAAATTAATGTTCTCGAAATAGGTTCCCGGCGAAACCAGGACCGTGTCATGAACAGATGCTGCGTCAATCGCTGCCTGTATGCTTGTATATTGTGAAGGAACAAGCAATTTTGCTGCATTCAAAAAAGAACTTGCTGCAAATATGCAGCCCATTAATAGTAAGGCTTTTTTCATGATTTACAGATTTCGGGCAAATGTATATTATAATATACGCGAACAAAACCCTTATCGGTAAAATCTTTAAAATGATCTGTCACTCACCAATAAAGACCGGCTTCCTCTTTTCATAAAAAGACCTTATTCCTTCGATATAGTCGGTACTTGTCCCGGCTTTCCCCCTGAGCATGTCGATATGTTCAAACACCGAAGGTGAAATGGGTAAAGAATTCCCTAAAATATTCAGCTGCTCTTTGATGACCTGGATACTCAGGGGGGAATTGGCAATGATGCGGTTGGCGAGCTTAATGGTGAAATCCTCAAGTTCTTCCGCCTCGACGATATGATTGATGATCCCCAGGCTATGGGCCTTTTCTGCCGAGATAGGGTCTGCAGTAAAGAACATCTCCTTTGCAATATGGGAACCCATGATATCAAGGAATTGCAATATCCCGGAGGTGTTGTAAGGCACCCCGATCTTTGCAGGTGTTATTGCAAGACAGGTATCTTTGGTCCCTATGACGATGTCGCATATAATTGCAACATTGCAGGCTCCTCCCCAGATGCTTCCTTCGGCCATTACTATCACAGGTATAGGGATCCGCATGATGGCCCGTATAACCTTTTGCAGAGGGTTATCATAGGCCAGGGGGTCGCTACCGTCACGGGGCAATTCGTCAATGTTAAATCCCGAAGACCATACCCTGGCACCTTTGTTTGCCCTGAGGATAATGACCCTTACCTTTTTCTGTTCCATTTCATGCAATGCTTCAAGCAACTCATTCAGAAGAGCACGGCTTAAGGCATTCCTTTTTGCATCATGATTGAGCGTGATCCATCCGATCATCTCTTTAATTTCCTGTTTGACTAGTTCCATGTCTTTTTCCGGATAATTTGTTTACTGTCTGCAAAATAAAGGAAATCCCTGCTCCTGTGAATAACTTTCCCATAATATTTGGTAAATCTGTCGAAGCTGCCCTCGAGTTTACTTTATATTTGTCGCGGCCAAAAGAAATTCAGGCCAGGGCATCCCGGGCTTGAACCGGCAGATGTTTTTTTGATTTTGCAAACCCGGAACATGTTTAAGGAAGAAGCCTATAATGAAGACAGTATAAGATCCCTGGAGTGGAAAGAGCATATCCGCCTTCGCCCGGGCATGTATATTGGCAAACTGGGCGACGGTTCCTCTCCCGACGACGGGATTTATGTCCTTATCAAGGAGATCGTTGATAATGCCATTGACGAGTATGTCATGGGATATGGCAAAACAATTGAAATAACCATTAAAGACCAGCAGGTTTGCGTTCGCGATTACGGTAGAGGCATCCCTCTTGGAAAACTGGTTGAATGCGTTTCAAAGATCAATACAGGGGCAAAATACGATTCAAAGGTCTTTAAAAAAGCGGTAGGTCTTAACGGCGTGGGAGCCAAGGCAGTCAACGGGCTGTCATCCTTTTTCAGGGTCCAGGCTATTCGCGACGGCCTCACCAGGATCATCGAGTTTTCACGGGGAGAACTCACCCATGATGAAAAAGAAAAACCCTGCGACCTGAGGGCCGGGACCATCGTTACTTTCACCCCCGACGAGGATTTGTTCGGGAAATATCATTTTATTCCCGACTATATACAGAAAATGCTTTGGAACTATGCGTTCCTGAATAACGGACTTACCCTTATCTTTAACGGTGAACGGTATTACTCCCAAAACGGCCTCCTTGACCTTCTGAACTCTTATATCGATACTCCGAAGTTATATCCCGTGGTTCATATCCAGGACGGGGATTTTGAATTCGCTTTTACTCATTGCGAGATGTATGGCGAAGAATACTATTCTTTCGTTAACGGTCAGCATACAACACAGGGAGGTACTCACCAGGCCGCGTTCCGTGAAGCCCTGGTCAAAACAATACGGGAATTCTACAAGAAGGACTTTGATACAAACGATATAAAAGCTTCATTAATAGTTGCCCTGAGTATCAAAGTCCAGGATCCTGTGTTTGAATCCCAAACCAAAACGAAACTGGGATCTCTCTATATAGAACCCGACGGACAAACCATAAGGAACTACATCATGGATATTGTCAAGAAACATCTTGACAATTACCTTTACATGAATACCGATACAGCCGAAGCTTTGCTCAGGAAAATTCTTCAATCGGAGAAGGAACGCAAGGAATGGGCCAACATAAAAAAGATCGCTAAGGAAAGTGTCAAGAAAGTCAGCCTGCATAATAAAAAGCTGAGAGATTGCCGTATTCACTATAACAATCATGATGACCGCAGGTATGAGTCTACCATTTTTATCACTGAAGGCGACTCGGCCAGCGGTTCAATTACAAAGGCGAGGGATGTAAATACCCAGGCTGTTTTCAGCCTTAAGGGGAAACCTCTGAACTGCTTCGGGCTCAGTAAAAGGGTCGTATATGAAAATGAAGAGTTTAACCTGTTGCAATCGGCATTAAATATTGAAGAAGGACTTGAAAACCTTCGTTATAACTATGTTGTGGTAGCAACTGATGCCGATGTGGACGGGATGCATATCAGGCTGCTGATGCTGACGTTTTTCCTGCAATTTTATCCTGACCTTGTCAGGAATAACCACCTTTTTATTTTGCAGACACCGCTTTTCAGAGTGAGAAACAAACAAAAGACGATTTACTGCTATTCTGAAGATGAGAAGAAATCGGCCATGGGAAAGTTGGGCGGAACCCCCGAGATCACACGTTTCAAAGGCCTGGGCGAAATCTCACCCGACGAGTTTAAATATTTTATCGGGGCGAATATGCGGCTTGATCCTGTGATCCTGACCAAAGACTCATCTTTCCAGGAGGTCCTGAATTTTTATATGGGGAAAAATACACCCGAACGCCAGAATTTTATTATCGATAACCTGAAAGTTGAAGAGGATGTCCTGGGAGAAGCCATCCTGGTCTGATCATTTTTTATGGAAAGGCCAGCCTAAAGCCGTAAATCTCAGCAGGGCTTCCCTTCGGTGAAGAAGATCTTCAAGTTCATAAAGCATATTCCTGTTTACCTGTTCAGCCATCGGGATTACCCATTTTTTGGTTTCTTCAAGATATCTGCGGATAAATTCCTTATCGAAAATATCGGGATGCAGGTCGGTGAGGTTGCTGATGCGGTCGGCACATTTCAATGTCTTTGCGTTTTCACTGCCTTTCAGAAGTAACCTTTCGAGGTACTGGTCTTTTGTTTCCTCCTTCGTCTTGGTCACCTCCAGGACCAGTACAAAAACAGCAGGACCGTCCACGTCAAGGTTTATTATTTCATCACGGGAAACACATTTAACATCTTCAAAAAGATCATGGATAACAGAGGCCTTCAACAACACCTGGTCCACATAATGATAATCAATCAGAATAGCATATGTGCTGAGGGCATGCCTGAACTGGTTCCCTCCGACATGCCGTTTAATACCCCGGAGTGCCGTGGCTTTCTGAACATATGGTGCGATAACCATATTAACTAACGATTCTTTCTCAAAATTTTCCATATAGCGTTTGAAATGCTTTCCCGAAATAGTTTATTAGGACTCCGGCGGTCAGGGCCTCCATACCGGTTTCAAAACAAGCCAGGTCCCCTGCACGGCCGTGGAGAAACACCCCAAGGAGGCAGGCATCCAGGGAGGAATATCCCTGGGCCTTCAATCCTGTAATCAATCCCGTAAGAACATCACCGCTTCCACCTGTAGCCATTCCAG
>JAPLDN010000261.1 GCA_026391755.1 Bacteroidota bacterium | reverse complement strand
TCTTGTATTCCGAAAGCCCTTTGCCCTCGGTTTCCAGCTCATTTTCTTCACAATAGATGGGGCTTGCAACATGCACACTTGCAGCCTCGGTAAGGAACCCGATCACATTTTTCCAGATGCAGGTTTCGGTTGAACCCGGCCAGTAGTCATCAAAGAGGTAATTCTGGCTTATCCCCTTAAGGCCATCCGCAGTCATATCATTCATGAGATTGGAACCAAATACGCCTATCCAGTTCCAGATGCCGGCATCCACGTTTTCGGCGATAGGGTCGTGCGGAGGGGGAATGAAATACCTCACCCCGTTGGAACCCATCTGGTGTTTTTCGACCATCACCTGCGGAAACCAGTCCTTGCTGAATAAACCGTCGATGGCCCGGGTGTCTTCCTGTGTAAGGGAGATAAAATCACGGTTGTTGTCATGGCCAGCATATTTATTGTACACCCTGGGAAGGGTACATCCTTCAAATTCAGTCCCAAGGTACTTATTGTAATTTTCTACAACCATATCCATGCCGTCGGGATTATGACAGGGAACGGCCATATATACTACCTCGTTCAGAGACTTCAGTTTCCCGGGATCGGTTGTCGTTGCCAATTCAAAGGCAATCAGCGGCAGGGACTGGGAAGGTGCCACTTCGCTGGAATGCATGGACAGGGTGGCCAGCACAAAAACTTTTCCTTCTCCTGACATTTTCGTTATTGTTTCGCTTGACAGATCAGGGTTAAGGGCCAACTGTCGGTTGATTTCCTTTAGTTTATCAAGATTTGAAATATTGTCGGCGGATGAGATACACACAACATACATGGGTTTCCCCATGGGAGAGTTGCCGATCTGCGCGAGTTTTACCCGGGGGCTGGATTGTTCCAGCAGTTTCAGGTAGTCGATCAGCTTCTCATAATTGAAAAGTTTGCGGTCGGTCCCCGGTTTGAAGCCGAAAAATTCCTCCGGGCTTATGAGATTCCCTGCTTTCGCAGCAAAAAGACTGGAAAAGATCAACGTAATGGCAAAAACAAACGCATAAATTTTTTTCATGGTCGGGAGTTTACGAACAGCAATATTAATTAATATCCAGAAAAAGATCTGAACTGATTTTATCGGCAAACAGTTTTCCTTTATCGCTTAAAATGAAAATTCCTTCCCTTTCCAGCAGATCTCCGGTAACAAGGAATTTTGAGGCCTGATCCCTGAAATATGATTCCGGGCCTTCGCCGAATACTTCCCTTATATGCGCGATACTGGTACCCCATATTGTCCTGATAGAGACCATCACATATTCATTGTATTTCTGGGCAGATGAAAGCTTTTCGGTTTCAAACCAAGGCTTGCCGTCCTGGATAAGACCGGCGTACCGGCTTATTCCGCTAAGGTTCCATTGCCTTGAAGTCCCGTTAAAGGAATGGGCCGAAGGGCCCAGGCCCAGGTAATGATTGCCTTTCCAGTATGAGGAATTATGTTTCGAATACATGCCGGGAAGGCAGAAGTTGGATATCTCGTAGTGCTGGTAATCAAAGGAACCAAGGTATTGCATCAGTAAGCTGAATTGTGACACCGACCTGTCCTCATCGGGCCCCTCCCTCTGCTTTTTCCTGATCATCACATCCAGGGCTGTTTTAGTTTCTGTTGTCAGGGCATAGGCCGAGATGTGAGGGATGCCAAGACGTACGGCTTTTTCCAGGTTTAGGGCAAAAACCGGGTCGGAAAGGGTAGGCATACCGTAAATGAAATCAGCCGACAGGTTTGAAAAACCCTGATCCAATGCCAGCTGCAAGGATATTTCGGCCTGGGCTCCGTTATGTATACGGCCCAGGTACTTCAGGTCTTCATCTGCAAAGGACTGGATGCCAAGGCTGAGCCTGTTAATGCCGGCTTTTCTCCACTCCCGGAGTTTTTGGGCTGTGACGTCATCGGGATTGGCTTCCAGGGTGAACTCGGCAGTTTCTTCAACTGAAAAATCAGAACGGATCTTTTCTATGATATGACTGATTTCGGCAGGACTTAGCAGGGAAGGGGTCCCTCCTCCGAAATACACAGTATTGATCTTTTGCCTGCCCAGGTATTCTTTTTGAATACCGGTCTCCTTGCGCAAAGCCTCCAGGAAGACATCCTTTGAGCCGAGAGACGCCACGGAAAAGAAATTGCAATACGGGCATTTGCTTTTACAGAAAGGCATATGCAGGTAAATCCCGGCCATCCTGCTATTTTTTCAGGATGATACGGAAAGTGGTTCCTTTTCCGAGGGTGGATGATTTGACAAAGATCTTGCCGGTATGGTAGTTTTCGATGATCCTTTTTGACAAGGTGAGCCCCAGTCCCCATCCCCTTGACTTACTTGTAAAACCGGGATGAAAGATGGTTTTAAACCTGGATTTGGGAATTCCCTTGCCGGTATCGCTGATGTCAATATGGATATGGTCAACATCCTCGCTTATTTCAACATTGATGAGTCCGCTCCCTTCCATGGCATCCACGGCATTCTTGCAGAGGTTCTCAATGACCCATTCAAAAAGATGAAGATTAAGCGGGACTTCAATAACTTTCAAGGGGGGAGGACTGACTTCGAACTTCACTTTCTGGGAGGTTCGTGTACTTATATATCCTACAGCCTGATGAACAACCTGGACAATATTCAGTTTTTCAAGTTTGGCCGCGGAACCTATTTTTGAAAAACGATCGGTAATGGTTTCCAATCGTTGTACGTCTTTTTCGATTTCGATAACAGTTTCATTATCAAGCCCCTTTAGTTTAAGCAACTCAATCCATGCAACCATTGACGAGAGCGGGGTTCCCAGCTGATGAGCCGTTTCCTTGGCCATCCCCACCCATACCTGGTTCTGTTCCGATTTCCTGGCATAACTGAAAAGCAGGTAGGCAATGAAAAGGAAAAGAGCGATCACCGCAAGTTGAACATAAGGATAATATTGCAGTTGTTTCAGGAGGAAGGAGTCCTCAAAATAAATTAGATGAATACCGGTATTGGCAAGATTGACAACAATGGGCGGATTTTCAGAAGCCATGGAATTAAGCGTTTTTTCAACAAAACGCGGATCTTCCATTTTTTTCTTTGGAATATTCCCGTAACTGGTCCATTTTTTTCCTGTGCTGTCGGTAACAATAACGGGGACTGAAGCTGAATTCAACACAACTTCAGAGAAGAAAGAGTCTATCAGTTCGTCAATGACCTTTTTAAGTTCAGTGAATATATTCGAATCCCTGTAATACAGGAAGATCTTTTTTTCCTTGTAATAATTTACAATGATAGGAGCGTATTTGCTGAAATCCTTAAGAAGCTTCCCGTCAAGTTTTTTCCCCTCAAGACCAATCAGGGAGTCTTTTCCCTGCCTGATATTCCGGGAACTTACTATTATGCCATTATCATCGGTCTGGATAACCGGGATGGTTGTATTATTAGAGATGATGCCAAGAAAAAAATTCAGGTCTTCACTGGAAGTTGCCGTGATGATCCTTCTCTGGGCCTCGGCAAGAGTGATCACCCTTCGCCTTTCCTCATCCTTGATCTGTTCAAAAAGCTTATTGGTAACATTAACAAGATCAGCTTTATGGTGGATGGCATCGGCCCAGATCGCAACGTTTTTACGCTCGTCTTTGCGGATCTCGTTCACCAGGATATTGGTATAATACAATGAGGTTGCCACGATAACTATGGCGATCGTAAAAAGAATGAGCTTCCAGCGTCTTTTTCTCAGATAAATATCCACTATTCGCTTTTTAATTATAACGACCTAAAACCCATTTTATTTTTTCCAAAGGGTATAATGAATTGGAAAACAAATATATTTACTTTTGTGACAGGAACTTAAAATGAACCGTTTATGAGAAAAACTTTTATGTTATCCCTGATGCTTTCAGGGATATTAGCCCTCTCATTTATGATGGAGGGATGCAAGCCGGGTAAACCTGCGCAGGTGCGCCAGATCCCGCTTGAGGACTTCTTTAAGAATCCCGAGAAGGCACGTTACCAGATTTCACCCGACGGGAAATACTTCTCCTATATGGCGCCTTACCAGAAAAGGATGAATATTTACGTACAGGAGATCGGGAAAGACAGTGCCGTGAGACTGACTTCTGAGACTGACCGTGACATTTCCAATTATTTCTGGAAGAATCCGACGAGGATACTTTTCCTTAAGGACACCGGAGGGGATGAGAATTTCCGTTTGTACGGCGTTAATGTGGATGGCAGCAACCAGAAATGTTTTACTGATTTTCCCAAAGTGCGTACTGAGATCTTTGACGAAATGGAGAATTTTCCCGATGAGGTACTGATCGGATTAAACAAAAGGAATCCCCAGGTTTTTGACCCCTTCCGTCTGAACATCTTGACAGGTGACATGAAACAGCTGGCCGAAAACCCCGGTAATATCCAGGGCTGGATGATGGACCATGATGGGAAACTTCGCGTGGCTACTGCTATCGTGGATGGGGTTAATACGCAAATTCTTTACCGTGAAAAGGAAACCGACAAATTCAAGCCGGTTTTAACGACCAGTTTTAAAGAGAATGTTTCCCCGGTATTTTTCACATTCGACAACAAGAATGTTTATGCAATTTCAAATCTTGGCAGGGATAAAGCGGTGGTTTGTGAATTTGACATTGCCAATGGCAAGGAGATCAAAACGCTTTATGAGAATCCCAATTTTGACGTGACGGGACTCAATTATTCGAAAAAGCGCAAAGTACTGACAACTGCAGATTATGAATCCTCCAAGGTTGAGCGTTATTTCTTTGACGGGGAAACAAAAAAGGTTTATGACCGTGTTCAAAAGGAGGTCGGCGATCTCAGTGTGAATATTCCCTGGGCTTCAAAAGCTGAAGATAAATTCATCGTCAGGGTATACAGTGACAGGTCCCTCGGGGCATATTACATTTACGACAAAACGGCTGATAAGCTTTCCAAGATTGCCGATATAGGGCCATGGCTAAAGGAAGATGAACTTGCCCGGATGAACCCGGTTGAGTATAAAACGAGGGACGGACTGACAATTCAGGGTTACCTGACCCTTCCGAACGGGTATACCATGGAAACTGCAAAGGACCTGCCCCTTGTGGTCAATCCTCACGGAGGACCTTGGGCCCGCGACAGCTGGGGATTCAATCCAGAGATTCAGTTCCTTGCAAACCGCGGTTATGCCGTTTTACAGATGAATTTCAGGGGTTCAACCGGTTATGGCAGGAAGTTCTGGGAAAATTCCTTTAAACAATGGGGGTTGAGCATGCAGGATGATGTAAGCGACGGGATGAAGTGGTTGGTTGACAAGGGTATTGCAGATCCCAAACGTGTTGCCATTTATGGCGGAAGCTATGGTGGATATGCTACTCTGATGGGTATAGTTAAAGATCCTGATCAGTATGCTGCAGCTGTTGATTATGTGGGTGTTTCCAATATGTTCACTTTTATGAACACCATACCTCCGTATTGGAAGCCTATGCTCGATATGTTCCACGAGATGGTGGGGGACCCGAAGAAGGACAGTGCATTGCTGGCTTCAGTTTCTCCTGTGTTCCATGTCGATAAGATCAAGACCCCTTTATTCATTGCCCAAGGCGCGAACGATCCAAGGGTTAACAAGGCCGAATCGGACCAGATGGTTGAAGCTTTGAAAAAGAAAGGCGTTGTGGTCGAATACATGGTCAAGAACAATGAGGGCCATGGTTTCCATAATGAAGAGAACCGCTTTGATTTTTACAGGGCAATGGAGAAGTTTCTTGGGGAACATCTGAAAAAATAATTAAAAAAGGGCTGCGCGCGCAGCCCTTTTTTATACGTATTTTTCGCCTTTCTCCAGCCTTACGTCATTTACGAACTGGCGTATCTGTTGCTCATCCGATTTGCGGCACACAAGAAGCACATTGTCGGCTTCCACAACAATATAGTCAGTAAGACCTTCCAGCACTGCAACTTTTTCATTAGGCAGGTTCACGATGCTGTT
>JAPLDN010000065.1 GCA_026391755.1 Bacteroidota bacterium | reverse complement strand
CTGGACCTCACATCAAACCGGTTGTCGGCTTTGATGTAATTAACATTCAGGATGGCATCGCCTAAAAGCTCCTTATTGAATTTAAACTGGTCCAGCCTCAAATCTGAAAGCATCCTTATACCCTTATACACATTGTTCAGTTTCACCTTTCCACTGAGCATACCTTCGACATCAATTGCTGTGCTTCCGCTGAGCCTGTCGAGGGGGGAAATGTCTAATTTATTAAATGCAAGAGACAGAGTATCCTGGGGTCGTCCCGAGATAATACCGTCGGCCTGCAGGAACTGGTCACCCGAGGCGAAAAACATACGGTGTATGTCGATGAGGTTGGTATCGATTGTTATATAATTCTCCCGGTCAACGGTCCATTCCCGGTTATTAATCAAAACACCCATATTGGTGATCTTGATCTCGGTCTTCGGATTATTCAAAAAACTCGCATATCCGTCAAAACCACTTAACCTTCCCCCTTCGGTCCATGAAAAGGCATACAGGATCGTATCATGATGTATATGGGACCTGAGGTTAAAAGTGTCAAGTTTAACCTCAACGCTGTCATTTTTTGAAGCTTTTTTGAAGTAAACGGCATCTGAACCAGTGTTCAGGGTTAATTCCCTGCTGTTGGTCTGAGCATCTACATACCAGTTTGGGATATAAATACCCGAGACATCAAGGAATGAAGCTTTCCCTTTAAGCGACAACAGGCCTTTAAGTTCATCATAGGAACCTTCCAGAGTTGCATTCTCTGAAACTTTCAGAAAAGGGATAAAAATATTTGTGAGCTGTTCGGTATTTTTAAATCTTACATTGCATTTCAGTACCTGGCCTGATGTGACCAGGGCCTCCAATTTGACCGAGTCTTTAACGTAAAACGAAGCGAGGTAATTTTTAATAAAAGTATACAGGGAGGGGACAACCTGTCTGAAGCTGAAATTACCGCTCATGTCGGCATCTACGAAATCTGATTTCAAATGATATGATTTATCCCCTTTCTCATTTATAGCATTTGTGAGCATCAGGTTTTTCATGTGAATCGACTTATTGCCTTCCACATAATTTGCATTCTCGAGTCCAATAAACCCGTTAATATTATCAAGTTTGTTACCGGTGAAATTCGCCTTAATCACGCTGGAAATAATCTCGTTACTGTCGCGGCGCAGAAATCCCAGCTTGAACAGCTGGGCATGTTTTATTTCTGCATTAAAATCAAATCCCGGAATGGAATCGGAGAAATTCATCATCCCTACGAAATTCAATGCAAGGTTGGTGTCGGCAATATCAAAGTAGCCTGTGAAGCGTTTTTCGAATAGAAGGCCCCTCAAATCGAGTTTATGGTAATTATATTTCAACAGCCTTGTCGAATCAACATGTATATTCAGTTCAACATCTGCATTGGCAGAACTGAGCCCCTTGCCTTTAATCTCACCCCTGAAAGTCGTAACACCAATGGATGCCGTATCGCCCATCAGTTTACCAATATCAAAACCGGTAACGTCAAGCTGTCCGTTGTACGACAGTTTGTATTCATCATGTGTACGGTGCATGATAAGGTCGGTTCGTATATTCCCGAGGTTTGTTTTGAATAGTGCATTGGAAACAAAATCGTTGTAATAACCAGTAAAGTTCCCTGTAAAGCTAAGAACACCTATATTAGCCAGGATGCCTGGCAATTTAATGCTGTCCTCAGCACTCGGAAGCAAAAACGATTCCACATCCTGTTTGTTGGTTGTCATTGTTTTAACTGCCAGGTCAACGAATGTCTCCTCAACATCAGGAAGGCCAAAGGCCCTGATATTGCCCCAGAAGTATGTGTTTGTCCCATAGGCGATCCTGAAATCCCTGGCCCTGAAATTACTGACGGTCCCGTCTATCTTCCCTTCAAACCTGAAACGGTCTTTCATCCTCCTGATATCCGGGGCGAAAAAACCTATATCCGATAGGTCGAGGTAGGTGGGAGAAATATCAGCCTTTATTCTTATAGCGTTCAGGAAGTCGTTGTATGCACTCCAGGAGGGATAAAGAAAGGCAAAGCTAAGCGACAGGTCCGAATTGTCGGTAAGGACTTTCAGATGATTGGCTTTAAGGTAACCGGGGCTTACATGGAATTCTCCGCTGAGCTGCTGCACATGGAAGCCGCAACGTTCTTTCGCAGAAAGGTCCCGGATATTGGCCCGGATCGTGTCGGCATCAAAGCGCAGGTCGGTAATGTGAAGATTGATGTCATTCACATCTATATTGGCATAATCCATGCCAACAGGAACCCTTTCGGTATTCATATTTTCAAAATGGAAGCGGGTGGAATTGAGGATGATATTGGAGACGGTAAGATCCCATGGCTTCCCTTTTACCGTATCGGTTTTGCGCGTTGTATCTTTTGTCGCAAAATAATCAATGAAAGGCTGAATGTTCAGGGAAGTATCGCCCTTGTGGACAAGAAGCTGGACTATACCATGGTCAATAAAGACTTTTTCAATATTTATCCTGCGTTTTTTTATCCGGATGAGCCCCGGGCGTACCGAAAGCTCTTTCGCACTTAAGGCATATTCGCCCTTTCGGTCTTTTATACTTAGATCGTTGATAACAAGACCATCCCAGGGGTTCAGACTAAAACTCCTGATTCGTACTTCAGTCTTCCATTCCCTTGATAAATATGCTGCGCCTATCCTTACTGCCAGGGTTTGAACTCCCGGGCTCCTGACAAGCGACCATAGCGTGAAAGCAAGTGAAAAAATAATCACGCAGGCATAGACAAATATTTTGATCAGCGTTTTTATGGTACTTTTGCTTTGTTTTTCCAGGATTGCCCCATACCGCTGAGCCGGGGCATCCCCGGATAATTATTTATAAAATGCCCGTATACATACTTGGTATTGAATCTTCCTGTGACGACACGGCTGCTGCTTTGATTGCCGATGATGTAATTTTGTCGAACATCACGGCAAACCAGGACATACATGCCTCTTTAGGTGGCGTGGTTCCCGAGCTTGCATCCCGTGCCCACCAGCAGAATATCATACCGGTGATACATGCCGCACTGCAAAAAGCAAATATAGTTAAAAATCAGCTTTCCGCGGTGGCCTATACCAGGGGGCCCGGATTGCTCGGATCACTTCTTGTGGGAGCTTCTTTTTCCAAAGCATTGGCAATGGGGCTAAACATTCCTCTTATCGAGGTCAACCACCTCCAGGCTCACATCCTGGCACATTTTATCCGTAACACCGCAAAGTCGAATCCTGTTCCTTCCTTCCCTTTTCTCTGCCTTACAGTTTCGGGAGGGCATACCCAGATAGTTTTAGTGAAGGATCATTTTGACATGCATATTATCGGCCAGACTATCGATGATGCTGCCGGCGAGACTTTCGATAAGGCTGCCAAGATCATGGGGCTCCCCTATCCCGGCGGCCCTTTCGTGGACAATCTTGCACGTGAAGGGGATCCGGCCCGATTCAGCTTTGCGAAACCCAATATCCCGGGCCTAGATTTCAGCTTCAGTGGTCTTAAAACATCCATATTGTACTTTCTGAGAGATCAGCTGAAGGTGGATGAAAACTTCATTGTGAAGAATACAGCCGACCTCTGTGCTTCCATTCAGAAAACAATTCTTGATATTCTTTTGTTAAGACTGGAAAAAGCAGCCGGCGAAACCGGCATTCATGAAATAGCCATCGCGGGTGGTGTTTCGGCCAATTCGGGCTTGCGTTCAAGGCTGGCTCATCTGAAGCATGAAAAAAGATGGAATGTATACATACCGCCCCTTGAATATACAACCGATAATGCTGCAATGATTGCTGTTACAGGGTATTTCAAATATCTGAAAAAGGAATTTTCCAGCCAGTCGGATGCACCGTATGCAAGAAGCAGTTTCTGAAAATTTACCTGTCGTTAAGCAGTTGAAACCGGTCCTCATCGGTAGCTTCCATCATTCTCCTCTGGCGGTTGTAATGGTAGTAGTATGAACCGTACTGGTTCTGAGGCAAATTGAATGCCACCCACTGGTTCATAAAAAAATCAAACAGGTATTCCCCGTGCTTCTTACCGAGATAGCTGGCCATTTCGTATACGTTGCTTAAAGAGAGTGTATCGATGTGATATTTATACCTGACTGAATTTGTCCAGGGATCAACAATAAAGTTACCGTCAAAACTGTCGTAAGCCGACTGGGAATCATATAAAACAGTCTTCTTGGGTTTTGTGGCATTAACTTTGCTCAGTTCAAACCAAACGCTGAAATCCATTGCATTCAGATTGAATTTTCTATAATAAACCGTATCATTTATAGGTTCCTTATCCTCGAGGGGATAGGTATATTCGTCCAACTGGATCTGGCTAATATTCAGCATGTATGCCTGCGTCTGATTAGTGAGAAAAGAATCAACCTGGTTGGGAAGGTAAACTTCGAAATTAGCTTTCCTTAAAGCCGCAATAAACTGGTTCACATAATCTTCAAGTAAGGCAGAATCACTGATCCTTTGGATAAAGAGGCTGCTGTAAAAAAGTGCTGAATCCTGCTGCTTGCTGGTCATCTGATCAAACCCATCGATATCCTCGCCTTTGTGATTGTATTTATAGATATAGTCAGGCGGTGTTACCATTAGCCTGATCATAGGGCCTTTTTTCACAAAATCCTGTGCAAGTTTCTGCTCCGGCAAACAGGAAGCAAGAAAGAGCAGGCTTATGCCCAGCAAATATGTCCATCTTCTAATCAAAGACATCATAATACAAAACTACTGTTTCTTAAAAATATTATACCGTAAAAATATTATCGAAGGTTTTTCTGAAGGAAACTGATCGCATCAACGTTTTTCATTGCTGCAGCGAGCATAAAATCCTTCAAAGCTGCTTCATTACGGCACGACATCCAGAAACTTAAGGCTCTCTGGAAATAGGTATCAGACCTGTTTGGCTTTAATGAAATTGCATTCGTAAAGTCACTGACCGATGCTTCAAACTTCTTTAAATTACGAAAAGCTATGCCCCTGTTGATGTAAGCGTCAGCAAAATTCGGGTCCTGGAGAAGTGCAAAATTCAACTCCTCAACTGCCTTTTCATTTTCGCCAAGGTCGATTCTTGC
>JAPLDN010000354.1 GCA_026391755.1 Bacteroidota bacterium | reverse complement strand
TCCGGTGATCTCTTCCAGAGCTTTATTCCAGAAAATTATTTTACCGGCGGGATTTATCAGCAGGAAGCCTTCCGAAAAATGTTCAAGTATTTCAGGAGTGTTTATAAGGCTTTCGGATTCCATTCGTTAAATTATTAGCAGAACCTGTAAAGATATAAATTATTTCTGAATAAGAATGTGGTGATTATTGCGGGTTGAAAATGGTTGCCTACCTTTGTAATCCAGATTTTACTCCAATGAAGTACCTGAAACTGCAGCTTATTTTACTTTCTCTTGCTTCCGGGTTGATTCTCTCCCTGGCCTGGCCCGAAAGGGGATTTCCTGCTTTGTTGTTTTTTGCTTTTGTTCCTTTACTGCGGATGGAGGAGCTCATAAGCTCAAACCGTGAGCGTTTTAACCGCTTTTCGGTGTTTTTCTATTCATATCCCGGTTTCCTCCTGTGGAATGGGCTCACAACATGGTGGATCGTAAACTCCACGGGAGAAGGGGCCATAATGGCTGTCGTTCTGAACGCAATGTTCATGAGCATCGTATTTGCATTTTTCAGCGGCACCAAACGCAGGCTTGACAGCAGGCCGGCAGGCTATCTCGCCCTCATTTGTTACTGGGTCATGTTCGAATACCTCCACTTGAACTGGGACCTCAACTGGCCCTGGCTTAACCTCGGTAACGGATTTTCATCTTATCACCACTGGGTCCAATGGTATGAATATACAGGAGCCTTTGGAGGGACGGTGTGGGTGCTGGTGGTGAACGTTCTGATCTTTACACTGATTCGAAGCCGAATAACAGATAAGGCGCTTCGCGCCGATAATGACGCTTCGCGTCGATCCTGGATATCCAGTTATCCCCCTATCCAGCTATCCAGAAACCCAGCTATCCAGCTATCCAGCTATCCAGCTATCCTTCTCATACTCCTCCCTATCGCCTTCTCCTACCTGAGGTATTACTCTTACCACGAAAAATCAAACCCCGTTCACGCCGTAATCGTCCAGCCCAACATCGATCCGTATTCCGAGCAATACAGCCTTCCTCCCATACAGGTAGTGGGAAGGATCATGAACCTTGCGAACCCCTCCATTGATTCATCCACGAATTTATTGGTCACCCCCGAATCGGCCCTTCAGCAGGAAATGTGGGAGAACCAAATAGAAACCTTCGAAAGCGTCTTACTGGTAAGACAGATCATCACGAAGTATCCTAACCTTAATATCATCGTCGGAGGTTCCACTTATTATGCCTTCAAGCCGGGTGAAAAGATCCCGCATACCGCAAGGAAGTTTACGCAGGAAAACGCATGGTACAACAGGTATAACGCTGCTATCATGGTAAGCCGCTATCCGGCTTTACAATTTTATCATAAATCAAAACTCACACCCGGTGTTGAGGTCCTGCCGTCTTATGGCCCTTTCAGATGGCTTGAGAAATATGCCATCGACCTGGGCGGTATTGTCGGGAGCCTGGGCACCGATTCGGTGCGGAAAGTCTATAAGACTATTAACATGCCGCCCGTTGCAGCATGTATTTGTTATGAATCGATCTTTGGCGAATTTTTTGCTGAATTTGTCAGAAACGGCGCCCAGGTAATGTGTATCATCACCAACGACGGATGGTGGGGAAATACAGCCGGCCACCGCCAGCATTATGCTTTTGCCCATCTCCGTGCGATCGAGACCCGCCGCAGCATCCTTCGTTCGGCCAATACCGGGATTTCTGCATGGATAGACCAGAGGGGCGATGCTCATGAACAAACGAATTACTGGGTCCCGGCCGTGATTAAAGCTACGGTGAATGCCAATGATAAAATGACCTTCTATACCCTGCATGGCGATTATATCGCGTACTGGCTCTCGTGGCTCGGCGGATTGCTGTATGTTGGGTCGCTGGTGGTATGGCTGACCAGGAAACGAATTAAACAATCATGATGTCGCTCGCAACCTTGCACCGCTGCTGCGCCTGACGCTCATATATACGCAACGTCGCTGCGCCTTATTGCTCGCATCCTCACACCGCTGCTGCACCTTCTGTGTCGCACACATTAAAATTCCCCAGATTAGAATCTTTAACCAGGTTCACTCCTTGAAGCCAAGGCAGCTTGTGTGAGATGCTTCGCTCAATGCAGCGACTTTTGCGGGATACTTCGCTTTTATGTAATTTCGCTGATTGATAATCCTTTATTTATGAAATACATCCTCCTCGCAATAATTCCCTTCCTCCTGGCTTCCTGTAATAACTCCGGTCAAAAAACCGTTTCCGCTGCATCAGATTCCGCTTCTGTAAATAAACCGAAGGTTGAAATTCCATCCTTCAACAAGGATTCAGCTTATGCTTATGTCGTTGCCCAGCTGGCTTCCGGACCGCGTGTTCCAGGGTCCGCTTCTCATGAAAAATGTGCCGAATATATCACCGGCAAACTGAAATCATGGTGCAGGGATGTGATTGTACAGAAATACCAGATGAGTGCATTCAATGGGAAGATGCTTGATGGAAAGAATATTATTGCTTCCTGGAAGCCCGGTCTGAAAAACCGTATTATACTTTGCACCCATTGGGAATCACGCCCCTGGGCCGACCATGATCCCGATCCGAAACTACGCAGGAAGCCTGTGGAGGCTGCTAATGACGGGGCCAGCGGGGTTGGTGTACTGATGGAAGTCGCAAGGCAGTTCAGCCTGAAAGAACCTGCCATTGGAATCGATATTGTTTTATTCGACCTAGAAGATTACGGACCTCCCCAGGATGAGAGCCGGGGCGACGATAAATGGTGGGGGCTTGGATCACAGTATTGGGCCCAGAACCCGCATATACAGGGATATTCTGCAAGGTATGGGATCCTTCTTGATATGGTCGGGGCGCCTGGTGCGACCTTCCTTCTCGAAGGCATGTCCCAGGAATATGCAGCTGATATCCAGAAAAAGATATGGGACGCAGCTAACCGGATTGGTTATTCATCTTATTTCCTGTATGAGAAAGGCGGTATGGTTACCGACGA
>JAPLDN010000072.1 GCA_026391755.1 Bacteroidota bacterium | reverse complement strand
TCAGGTCCTTAAAAGGGAAATATGAATATTTTAATATATCACTGTATGAAGTTGTTACAACTGGCTCCTTAAATAATTCCTTTAATTTGAATCTGGTCTCATCTCCAAGCCTTATGGCCAGCCCGAAATTGGGTCCGTCGGCCGAAATTATCTCAACCCCGCTTTCAGGATCATTGAATACAAACTGGTAGCCCTGGTCCAGTTTATAGGAAGACCGGGAAAGCGGGGCGGCATACGTTGTAAATAAAGCATCGGACCTTGTAGCATGCAGTTTTGAAAGAAACTGCCCTGATAAATGGCAACATGGAAACATCAGGAATAATAACAATAGGTTTCTCATTTCAGATAGATCTTAACAGGAATCTCGCTGTAGGTTTTTCCCTGTTCGGGGAATAATATCTTTATAGTGGAAATATTTCCGTTTGTCTCAAGCAGGCTTCCATTCTCAATATGGTCGATGTTCATAGTATTCATCCAAACCCTGATTTCCCCTGAAGAGCCTGCATTATTCTCGGTTATAACTGAATATATCCTGCCACTAAGCCCGCTATCAATAATCCTCAGTCCGCCTGATGCATACCCCGGCTTAGGCTCCTGGCATAAAGGCAGAACAGCGATACCGTTCCTGAACTCAATCTTGATCATGTCGACGCCTTTAGGTTTAAATTCCAGTCGGGCTATCACACCCTTGGAGGTATTTTCTATCGCAAACGGCAACTCCCTCTGGTTTAATTTACATGAAAGGACCTGGGTCCCTGCAGGTAACAAGGGGGCAAGCTCAAGAGTTATTGACTCTTTGTATTCCGAAACGAAGCTGTATGAGAGTGTAGTTTCGTTTCTTTTGAATTTCATGCTGATGATTTTACTACCAACCCTTATATTCCTGACTTCTATTGAGTCCCAGCCGGCAGGCAGGGCAGGGGCAATTTTCAGCCGGCCTTGTCCTGCGTCTACATCAAGTCCCAGAAGGCCTTCAAGGCATGGCTCCAGCACCATAGTTTCGGACCAGCATTGGTTTGAACATACACCGGAGGGTTTGTAGATGGCTCCGTTTAAAACTTCCTGTACATGACCCTGATCCCAGGACCGGTATATGTTCAGGTTATTCATTATATGTGAAAAACCCTGCACTGAATTGCCATAGCGGTATTCAGCCAGGGACGTCCAGCCTGTAAATAATGGCCAGACGCTGCCGTAATGATAACCTGTCGGCTTAAATAAGCGGCTGTCGTCACGGATTATCCTTACACCCCAGTTGGTGGTAAAAGCGTTTGAAGCATACTGCCTTAGTGCAGGAGCCGCCTTCTCCGGCTCTGCAAGCCCGAACCCCATCGGAACAGCAGGTAGGATTGTTGGCTCTGCACGGAAGCTGCCATCCGCATTCTTTCCATAATTAAAAAAAGACGTACCGGGATTCCAGAAGTCCTTATTGATGATACTGTTTATAACCGATGCTTCATCCCTGTACCTGTTCTTTTGCTGGTCGTTCATGAACGCAGCCATGTTGGAAGCCTCCTTTAAGGCCTCACTCCAGCATCCTGCCATATATAAGGTGGCGTGCGACCCGTATAATTCTCCTCCTTCGACCCATCCATGGCCCACATTCGTATTCTCTATAAGATGGTCTTTATCGGTATCGGTGGAGAAGCAGAAATCAATGGCCTTTCGGATTTGGGGCCAGCTCTTTCGCAAAAAGGTAGTGTCGTTTGAGTACCTGAAATACCTTCCGGCCAATATGATATACAATGGGGTGGCGTCGGAAGCATCATAATGGACAATGCCCGAAGTGCTTGCTTCATGCAATATCTTACCGTTCAGGTCCTGGTATTTCTGGTAAAATTCGAGCTCAGACCTGACTTTCTCAAAATCTCCTGCGTCGAGCAGGGCGAATCCGCTCCACTGCCCGTCACGGCCGAAATACCATGCATATCCTGGTCTTCCGCTCACCTCTTGTGCCCCATCCCATCCATAGCGGGTAGTCGCGTAACCGGCAACCATGGATTTCCCCATGCCGGGTGTGTTCACAAAAAACTTATCAGCGGAAACCAGGGCCCATGTATATCCCTTGTTAAAATTGGTGTCGGGAGAGGTGATCATCACCCTGTTTTTATAGAGTTCAGATATGTACTGTATTGAATTTTGAAAAACTTTCCCCGGGGAAGCTGAATATTTCTCATAGCATTGCCTTATTTCTTTATTGTCCTCACTACCTGCCACATAGATGACATCAAGATGATCATTCATTTCAAGCCTGTAGTGAAGGAATCCTGCAGCCATGAATTGATTTGAAGGAAGGCCTGCAGCTTTGAAGTTTTTATCAAGTGCAAAGTCCGAAAACCGGCCCGATATATGCTGAACCGCTGGTTTGTTTGCGCCAATATACAGATTGAGCATACCCAGTTTATCGGAAAACCACAGAGCCTGGATATCATCAAGCCAGGCATGGCAGATACTTCCTGTCACTTTACCCGAATAAGGCCACATCATCCGCAAATTGGATTTAAAGCGGATGAAGAGTTCGGCCCCGTATACGCCTTTGTATTCATAATGCAGCACCCCGGCGGGGTCCAGAGGATCATTCACAATGATCTCTTTCAGGTAAGCCCTTGGGAACTTGTATTGACGGCAGAAATAGGAGGGATGGCTGATTATTTCGGGACGCTGGTCCTTAAGCCAGTATACACTGTCTTTATAATCGAATTTTATGCCGACCTCATAATCCCTGAAAGCCATGAAGGGATGGGCCCAAACTTCTTCGATGCCCGAGTTCCCCGTTCCCATGGTTAAAAGCCGTTCACCTGCCACATCCCAGGGGTCATTGGAAGAGAACCTGCATTCCAGTGCAAGAGGATCAGAGGGCTCTGACCAGCAACTGCACGGTTCGATCAGCTTTGCCGGGCTCTTGAGAGAATCACCCATACACTCAACTACAGTGTTCGGGGAATAGTCCCAGTAATGTGTTGCTTGTCCCTGGATCCTACCTGTAAGATATTCTATGCAGTTCACTGTGAACTTTTCCAGGTGCAAACGGTTGAGATTGGGCTGGGAAAAATCCATATACCCTCCGATAGCAAGCACTTTCCCTTTTCCCGAAGAATATTCCAGCACTATTTTCGATTCCTCCCTGAAGAAAATGTAATCCCAGTCAACAGCTATGACTTTACCTGATCCAGGTTGCTTATCCCCGAAATATCCGCAAAGACCTGCCTTCTGGTCGGTTAAGGGCCTCAGGATATAGGCGCCCCCGTTCAATCCCGTGAAGACGGGATGGTTCAGGAATGCATGCAAGCCGAGTTTCCTTCCGTAACCATCATCGATACAGGGTTTCAGGCTGTCGTAAGGCTGGACATCTTCAAGCCCGATCACGTTAAGATAGTGCATAGCAAAACCCGAAAGCAAAAGGCCTCCGCCATTGTCAAGATATTTTTTAAAAGCAGAGATGATTTTTGGCTCCTTCAGTCCGGCATGGATCGGCCCGCTTGCATTCTTTTGATAGATGACAACAGTATATTTATTGAGTGCGGATGGTCGTTTTGCCAGGTCCCCTGCGCTTATGAAATCACATGAGGAATTTGATTGGGATTTCAGAAACGAATACAATCAATAGCACGAAGCGAAAAGCGAGTTCAAGCCCCGAGCCAGGGTTTGCCTGGCCTTTGGACTTACTTAGTTTTAAAGTGTGGGTTTGAATGCTTTTCCCTTTAATAGTCTGGCTTCGAAGAGATATACACAAAAGGGAGCAAGACAATAATAAAACTAAGGCAAATCTATTGGTCATAATCTGTTTATTAACTCATTCAGGCTTGCGGCCAGAGGGAAGCTGCAAGCCCTCAACCTTTCCTCGCTATGGTGCCCGTTGGGAATAAGGATGCAATCGATGCCGATCTCACAAGCAACTTCAGCGTCATGCCTTGTATCTCCAATGAAGAGCACAGAGGATGCGGGCAGTCCCAGATCAGAGATCAGGCGAAAGCCAACATCGTTCTTTCCATGTGCATAATGGTCATCAAGGCCATAGATCTTATCAAAATAATGATCTACCCCCATATTAATAGTCTCGGTGAGCAATTCGTTTTGTTCCCGGGCCGAGAGGATTGATTGTCGAGTACCATAAATTCCATTCCAACTTCCTCGAAGGGTTCTTTTTCAAAATCGTACCCCAGCTTTTCGTAATAATCCCTTACGGGGAATGTGAAAACCGAGCGGTAAAAATCGAGGCTTACCTTCTCAAGCCCTCTTTTTTCAAGCATGCCATTCATCACTTCTACACAAAGCCAGGCGTCGTCAAGCAGGGTACCGTTCCAGTCCCAGATAATGTGTTTATAATCAGCAAACTTGTTAAACATCAGGTAGATTTTGGCTGCGCCCCCAGTGCCGGGCAGGCAGTTTGTTGAATTAATTGTCGAAATTTGTGGACTCAAAGTTATAAAAAAGAACGTGCCGGGATGATTTCCGAAGAACTGCTGAAACCGCTTGAAGAACTCAGGGATTGTGCAATATGCCCCCGGGAATGCCATGTCGATCGCCGGGTAGCTCCGGCTGGCATCTGCCGCAGCGATGCATCGTTCAATATCGCCTCGGTCTGCATTCACAAAGGTGAGGAGCCTGTAATATCAGGACCAAAGGGAATCTGCAATATTTTTTTCACAAACTGCAACCTTCAATGCATTTATTGCCAGAACCATCAGATCAGCGATACCGGGATAGCACGGACCTCATTCCGGCTGGAACTTTCTGAAATTGTTTCAGAAGTGACGTCAATCCTGGACCAGGGCATCAACATGGTAGGTTTTGTTTCACCTTCCCATTTCATCCCCCAGATGAAGATTATAATCCAGGCTATTAAAGAAAGTGGATATTCGCCCCGCTGGGTATACAATACCAACGCCTACGATAAGGCAGGCACATTGCGCACTCTCGAAGGCATCATTGACGTATACCTGCCTGATTTTAAATATATGGACCCCATCCTTGCACGGTCTCTTTCAAAGGCCGGCGACTACCCTGTTGCAGCTGCAGCTGCTATCCGGGAGATGTACCGGCAGAAAGGATCTGTTCTATATCTTTCAGCGGATGGTGTTGCGGAATCAGGAATTGTGATCCGTCATCTCGTTCTGCCAGGCCAGGTTCAGAACAGCCTGCAGGTGTTAAGGTATATCGCTGAGGAAATTTCACCAAAACTGCACATTTCCCTGATGTCGCAATACTACCCCACCTCGAGGGTCATTGACCACCCGTTTCTCAGCAGGGAGCTTTCCCGGGAAGAATACCGGAAAGTTATAGACGAGATGGAGTTACTCGGCCTCGACCATGGATGGATACAGGGGATGGAGAGCACGGCTCATTACCGGCCCGACTTCGCACAGGATCATCCTTTTGAATAGTTTGCCCGGATATCATCGGCAAAATTGCCGGCTTCACCGATTATATTATTTGTGAATGTGGAATGTTGGTATTTTTGGCACGAATCAATCCGACAAACAATTATCATATGAAACACCTCAAACTAATCCTCCTGTCAATCCTGTTCCTTGCGGTATCGGGCTTTGCCCAGGATAAAGAAAAGAAAGCAGATTCTGCCTACCAGTTCACCGTGGTAAAGCAATTACCTGCCACATGCGTTAAAAACCAGAACCGCTCAGGGACCTGCTGGAGTTATTCGGCTATCTCCTTCCTCGAATCGGAGCTTCTCAGAACGGGAAAAGACACATTTGACCTTTCCGAAATGTATTGTGTTCGCCAGTGTTATTCAGATAAAGCCAGGATTTATGTGCGCTTTGAAGGCAAACATAATTTTGGAGGCGGGGGAGCTGCCCACGATGTAACTTATGTGCTGAAGAATTACGGGTTGGTTCCTGAAGAAGCTTTCAACGGCCTTACAATTGGCGAAAAACTTCCTGTTCATGGCGAGATGGATGCCGTGCTTGCGGCTTATGTGGATGCCGTTATAAAAAATCCGAACAAAAAACTCACACCGGTCTGGCATGCAGGGTTTGACGGGATCCTTGACGCGTATCTCGGAAAAGCGCCTGCCTCGTTTACCTATAAAGGGAAGAATTACACTCCACAGACTTTTGCTGATATGCTTGGACTGAATGCCGACGATTATATTGAGCTTACATCATACACCCACCATCCGTTTTATTCCAAATTTATTCTGGAAGTGCCAGACAACTGGCTCATGGAAGGGGATTATAATGTACCTGTTAACGATCTGATCGCCATTATCGACAATTCAATACAAAACGGTTATACTATTGTCTGGGGTGCCGATGTGAGTGAAAAAGGCTTCTCATGGAAGAACGGGGTAGCCATCGTTCCTGATAAAAATGCCCCTGAACTTGCAGGTATGGAGCAGGCGAAATGGGAGAAGATGACGGATGCTGAAAAAGACAAACTGTTATATAAATTTGACAAACCTGTTCCCGAGAAAAAGATCACCCAGGAACTGCGCCAGACTGAGTTTGACAACTACCAGACAACCGATGACCATGGAATGCACATCACGGGTATCGCTAAAGACCAGAATGGCAACAAATATTATATTGTTAAAAATTCCTGGGGGCTGGATGACCACAAATACAAGGGATATTTTTATGCATCAGAGGCTTATGTAATGCTGAAAACCATGGATATTATGGTTAATAAAAATGCAATCCCAAAGGAGATCAGGAAGAAGCTCGGATTATAAATTCCAGGGACCTTGATAAGTTGGGAATACGGCTGCTGTTTTCAGACGTTCCAGGTATTCAGTTCTGGGAACCGGCCGTGCTCCAAAGCTTAGTAAAAGATCCGTCTCAACCTGGCAGTCAATGAAATGAAACTGCCAGGTTTTTATTTTTTCCACCATATAACAGAATGCTACCTTGGAAGCGCCGTTCACCTTGTGAAACATACTTTCACCAAAAAAGACGCGTCCGATTGAAACCCCGTAGCCTCCCGCTAGTTCCCCATTCAGGAATGCTTCAAATGAATGAGCAAAGCCAAGTTTGTGAAGTTTGATATAGGCTTCGATAAAATCCCTGTCAATCCAGGTTCCGTCCTGGCCTTCACGGGGTGCTTCGGCGCAGGCTTCAATAACCTGTTGAAAAGAACCGTCGATTCTGATTTCGAATTTACCGCTCCTGATAAGCCGGCTCAGCGATTCTGAAACCTTCAGTTCACAAGGGAATAACACCATCCTCGGGTCGGGTGAAAACCAGAAAATATCTTCTTCCTCCCTGAACCATGGGAATATGCCATCAGCGTATGCTTTTAGCAGTCTCTCAGGTGATAAATCCCCGCCAATAGCCAATAATCCGTCCGGTTCGGCTTCAGAAGGAGGTGGAAATACCGGTTCCTCGGGAAGAAGATAAACAGGCATTAATTGAAGTTTACCTGCCAACTACAATAACCTGGAAACTCCCCGGGCTCATCTTCCTGTGGTTATTTTCCATAGTCACCTCAGCTGAAGACATGTAAATCTTCTTCTCAGCTTCACTGTATGTAATGGTCCTTGCGCTTTTCCGGGTAGGCAGGGTCTGGACCACACTATAATCTTTCGGACTTTTCTGGTGAACTACGGTCAGCACGCCTTCTCCGCAGGAAGCCGCAATGTTCTGGTCCTCTTTGATAAAAACCAGGCCGTCGCAGCCTTCACCCATGGGGAGAGAGGCAATGATCTTGCCATTTGTACAATCCATCACAACTATGGTCTTGGATTCTCCACAAGCTGAAAACAACCTGTTTGTCTTCAGGTCTATTGCCAGGCCCGAAGGTTCCTTGCCCGGATCCAGGGGCCATTCGGCTTCGATCTTCAGGGACTTTGCATCAAATTTCGTGATGTTTGATTTATCTTCAATATTTACAAAGATCTTGCCTTTGCCGTCAGAAACTGCGGCCTCAGGTTTACCGGAAACCGGTAAAGTGCCAACAACTTCATTCGTTTTGGCATCAATGGCGGTTACAGAACTGCCACGGCCGTTAAAGGTAAAGATCCTTTTGCTGAACGGATCGTACAACACTG
>JAPLDN010000133.1 GCA_026391755.1 Bacteroidota bacterium | reverse complement strand
AGAAGCTCCACTCCCGAAACAAATACATATTTAACCTCGGCATGGTTCAGTATGTATTCATAATCCGATTCGCTTATCGTAGGGTAAATCGGCACATGGACGGCACCTATTTGTAAAATAGCCATGTCCAGAATATTCCATTCAACACGGTTCGAGCTTATCTGGGCTATCTTGTCTCCCGGTTTTACACCCAAAGCCAGGAAGCCGTAACTGATATAATCGGCCATTTCACGGTACTGCCTTATACTGTATTTGACCCATTGCCCGTTCTCCTTGGAGGCGATAACATCGTCCTTGGGTTTGTATTTCTGCTCGTAATAAGGAAGAAGGTCAAAAATTCGGATTACTTCCATCGTCAAAAAGTTTATGTTAGAATCCTGAGTTGAGTTGCAATGTTAGTGAAATTTGCGAACATATCATCATGAATTATATATCAGTGGCCATGAACTGTTATTTGCCAGCTGTCACCTGTCACTGGTCACTTGTCAGGGATCACAACCCTTTTATACTTTATAAAAATGCATAGACGATGCTTGGGCTGTTGGCATCAGTACCAGGTCATTGATATTCACATGATCGGGTAATGTGGTCACATAGTAAACCGTTTCAGCCACATCTTCAGCCGACAAAGGTTTGAATCCTTTATATACATTATCGGCTCTTTCCTGGTCCCCATGAAACCTGACCAGCGAGAACTCGGTATTCGCTGCACCGGGCGCAATCTGGGTCACTTTGATATTGTACTGCACCAGGTCAATCCGGGTCCCCTTTGTAATGGCATCCACCCCAAACTTTGATCCGCAGTAAACATTGCCATTCGGGTAAACTTCTTTGCCAGCAACGGAACCGATATTGATAATATGCCCTTTCTTGCGGGCAACCATCAGGGGGGCTACAAACCTTGTCATATAAAGAAGGCCTTTCATATTGGTGTCGATCATCCGCTCCCAGTCATCAAGGACTCCTTCATGGATGGGATGCATTCCGGCGGCGAGGCCCGCGTTATTAACCAGCACATCAATTGCTTTCCACTTCTCGGGCAGGGCCACTATGGTTTTTTCGACCTCAGATGAATTTCTTACATCAAAGCACAATGCCAGGACTTCTGTGTTGTATTCCTTCTCGAGCTTCAATTTCAAATCAAGCAGACGGTCATTTCTCCTTCCGGTAATAATAAGCTTATCACTATTTTCGGCAAATTTTATTGCGATTGCTTTGCCAAAACCGGAGGTGGCGCCTGTAACAAGTACGATCTTCTTCATTTTCAGAATTAGTTTTTGAGTACGTTATGGATAAAGTGAATCCGTCAAAGTTATGAATTTTTAGTATTTTAGATTTTCGTTTTAGCTGCGCATTAAATGAAATACATTTCTATTGTATATAAAATACCAACCCTGGTTTTTATCGCTTTAACTTCCTTTTGCTACGGGCAAACATCCTTCCTGGTCACCCATTATAACAAGCAGGATTACAATGCCGGAAATCAAAACTGGTCTATTGAATCTGATGGCAGGGGATTCATTTACGCTGCAAATAATGATGGCCTTTTAAACTTTGACGGGACTGACTGGAGTTTGTTCAGAAATCCAGACCAGACTGTATTACGCTCGGTATATGCCTCTCCCGACGGCCGGATTTATACCGGCTCATTTGAAGATTGCGGGTACTGGGAAAAAGATGGAAAGGGAGAATTTTTCTACCACTCCCTTAAACCATTAATGAAAAACCTCAATTTTCATAATGATGAAATCTGGAAAATAGTATCGCATAAAGGAAAAATATACTTTCAGAGTTTTACATCCCTGCTTGTTTATGACTTTAAAAGCATTCATTCCATTCCCGTTCCGGGTACGATAATTTTTCTTCTTAAAGCTCATGACCGGATTTTCGTTCAATCTGTTACAGGTGTGCTGTATGAGATCATTGATGAACATCTTAAACCCATTGATCCTGAAGGAATTCTAGGGAAGACAGAGGTAAAAACAATCTTGCCCATGCCCGGAGGAACATTTCTCATCGGCACCACATCGCATGGGTTTTTTCACTTCGACGGAAAATCTATCAGGCCATGGATGGTTGCTGCCTCAAAGTTGTTCAGGGAATTTCAGATCAATAATGCGATCACTATAAGTAATTATATAGTAGTTGGAACAATCGTAAGAGGAATATTTATCCTTGATTTTAAAGGCAACGTAATCGCCCATCTGAACACTGAAAATTACCTTCAGAACAATACGGTACTTTCGCTTTGTGTAGATGAGAGCGGAGCTATTTGGGCGGGCCTTGATAAAGGGATAGACCGGATTTCAATTGATCCCGGGGTCAGCATATACCAGGAGAAACTTGAGCAGCTTGGAGCTGTTTATACTGCCGCACTCTATGGTAACATCCTTTACATTGGGACGAACAGGGGTGTGTTTACTTATCAATATGATCGGGCTGTATCCGATTTCAGGCTTAAAGGCATTGTAAGGAACTCCCAGGGACAGGTATGGGATTTAGAGGTTGTTGACGGGAACCTCATATGCGGGCATACTACCGGAACATATCTTGTGAAAGGAAATAGCCTGACAAAGATTTCCGCTGTCAGCGGCGGTTATACCCTCCGGAAATTCAGTGGAAAAGATGGAGAACACCTTATTCAGAGCACTTATTCCCCATTAGTAATTTACAATAGGAAAAACAATGAATGGGCCTACCATCTGCAGGTTAACGGCTACCAGGAACCTTCGAGTTTTCTTGAGACCGACCACCTTGGCAATATCTGGATTGGTCATTCCGTCAAAGGATTATATAAGCTCAGGCTTTCCAGAGAGTTTGACAGTGTTACCGATTTACGTCTTTTTGGAAAGGCCGATGGTCTTCCTTCCGATTTTAACATTCATGTATTCAAGGTTGAAAACAGGATTGTCTTTACCACTGGAAAACTTTTATATACCTGGGATGATCTGAATAATAAAATCATGCCATATTCGGAATTAAACAGCCAGCTGTCAGGATTTGAAACATCCAAGCGTATAGTTGACATGCTCGACAACAGGTACTGGTTCATTAAGAAAGATGATATTGCCTTGTTTGAGATCAGGGACGGCAAGGCTGATATGCTAGTCCATGTTTACCTTCCTTCTTATGGGATTCATATGATGGAAGGATATGAAAACATTATCCGCATGGATGAATACCGCAGCCTGGTTTGTCTTGATAACGGGTTTGCTATCCTGAACTTTAAACGTTTGTTAGCAGCAAAAACGGGCAGGGCGAAATTAATTTTCAGAGATGTTTTCTGTCTTGATTCAAAGGGTACTAAGAAGCGCCTGCTTCCAGAAAATTCACCATTTATTATTCCCCATACCTGGAATTCAGTGTCAATCCACTTTACTTATATAAACAGCAATAATATTCGCAATTTATACCAGTACAGGTTGTCATCCATTGAGAATGACTGGAGCCCACTGACCGAAAATGCAGTTATAGGTTATACCCGCCTTCCTAAAGGTGATTACAGTTTTATGGTCAGGTCGCTGGATGAACGCGGGATGTTTACTAAACCTATTATTTTGCGTTTTAAAATTTTTCCAGCCTGGTATGAAAGTACCCTTGCCTATTTGCTTTATGCCTTATTGATTGTTCTTGCCTTTGTGATGAGCACCCTCCTTTTCCGTAAAAGGTTTATTCGTCGCCAGGAAAAAATACGCACCCGGGCAGAGAACAGGGCTATTGAAGAAAGACAACAATCAGAGAAAGAAATCATCAAACTCCAGAATGAGAAATTGCAGGCTGAGATCCAGCATAAAACCATGCAACTTGCCGACTCAACAATGTCGATTATTAAAAAGAATGAACTTCTTATTGAGATCCGGAAAGAACTCGACCAGCAAAAAAAGATGATGGGAAATCAATATCCTTCTCATTTCTTTGCACGCATTCATTCTCTGATCAGCAAGAATATGACTACTAACCAGGACTGGAAGATATTTGAGGAATTATTTGATCAGGCACACCAGGATTTCTTTAAACGTTTAAAAATATCTTATCCCGACCTTACTCAAAGCGATTTAAAACTCTGTGCATACCTTAAGCTTAACCTTTCTTCTAAAGAAATAGCGCCACTGTTAAACATCAGTTTCCGGGGTGTGGAAACCCGCAGATACCGGCTTAGGAAAAGGCTCGGCCTCACCTCCGACAGCAACCTGGTGGAATTTATAATGCAGTTTTAATATCAATATTACCACTACAACCATTTTTTTTTGTAAATAATAAAACGAATGTTTTAACTCTGTATTACAGATCATTAACATATATTTTTCTTAAATGAAGT
>JAPLDN010000095.1 GCA_026391755.1 Bacteroidota bacterium | reverse complement strand
GAGACCCGTGATGGTAGACGTGTTACCCGTTCCGGTGTATCCCCCGGGATTAACAGTCCATGTACCGCTTGAAGGCAAACCCGTTAATACCACGCTGCCGCCTGGCACCGTGCATGAGGGCTGGATTATAGGACCTATAATGGGTGCTGCCGGCAAGGTGCAGGAAAAATATACCGGTGTTTCCCATAGCCCCCTTCCGAAAGTTGCGGCTCTTAATATACTGTTTTGCGGACTGGCAGCATAGTAGATCTCAATTTCGCCTATTCTGACATTTGGCAGCCCTGTGTTGAATGCGATCCAGTTATCATTCCCTTTTTTAAAATAAACACCGAGTTCGGTACCCGCATATAACTGGACTTCGGTAACTGACTGTTTATTCTGAACTATAGCGTAGGCAGGAATCTGAGGTAAGCCCGCGGAAATATTGGTCCAGGTACTTCCTCCGTTTGTTGACTGGTAAACTTTATTGGCATTGTAACTGCTCATTGTGACCCAGAGAGTGTTCGCATCATCATTTTTTACAGCTATATAGGTAATGCTGCCTGAGCCCACAGGCAATGTTCCTGTAATTTCAGTCCACGAAGTCCCTCCATTGATGGTAGACCATATCTTATACTGGGATGCGACATACAACACCTGGGTATTTGAGGCTGCAATGGCCATGGACCGGATCTTATCGGAGATATTTATTGTCGATATCTGGGTCCAGCTGCTACCCCTGTTGGTGGTTTTCCAGATATCGGCGTATCCGGCATATAATATCTGGGGGGTTGAGGGATCTATAATATAGGGTGTCACCCACGCTCCGCTGCCTGCACCGGATGGCTGGATATTTGTTGATGAACTCCAGTGATTCATGGTCAGCGAGATTTGCCCGTTAACATAAGTGCCATACTGGATATTAACGTTTGAATAATCAATTAAACATTCCATTCCATCACCGCCTTTGACATCACTCCAGTATCCACCCGAAAGCAGTTTTGTGCCGTTATCCTGTAGGCCTGTAATTGTTTCATTTGCAACTGTTTGAGAGATGCCAAGTTTATACATCTGGCTGATCACAATTCCGTTGGTTTTATCAGTCCAGCCTGTTCCGTTATTAGTCGACAGGTAGATACCTCCATCGTTGGTTTCAAATAAATCGCCATTGGACCTGAAAGCGAGTTTATGTTTGTCGGCATGAACTGCAGGCACACCGTCTCCCCACCAATGATTGACAATTGACCAGGTGGTACCGCCGTTGGTTGAACGCCAGGTATTTACACCTCCAACTAATAAGGTATTTGCATCTGATGGGGAGGTGGCAAGGCATAAATCATACCAGCCTTGCCCTCCTGAATCACCGCCATTCGAATTCCATCCTAACAAATTCAGGGTGGTACCCGCAAAAACCTGTGTATACGATGCACCACTGTTTGTCGATCTGTAAACACCATAAAGTCCGCTGGCTGAATTTGCCGCAACTGCATAAACAAGGGACGGAGAATTCGGAGAAACTGCTAGCTCAATCCTGGAAGCACCTGCATCGCTGAAAGTTTGGGTCCATGATGATCCCCCGTTGGAAGAGACATAGATTTTCCCATTTGTGGTTGAGCCATGCAATATGCTGAAATTCCCAGGCTGATATTCCATATCGATAAAATTAGTTGAAGTAAGTTGGGTATTCCAGGTAGATCCCCCGTTCGTAGTTTTATAAACACCGTTTGTTGTAGCGGCAATAATGGTCTGATTATTATCAGGGTCCAGCAATAAGCGGTTCACCATTTTATTGTCTGACAGCAGGTAGGTAATCCCGGTAGTATTCCAGGTTGAACCTCCGTTTGTCGACTTCAGCACGCCAATACTGCGGTTGTCCCAATGATCCTTGTCCCCGGTTGCGATATAAATAGTGTTTGAAACGGCAAAATCGGTCGGAATAACAATATCGCTAACAGCAAGAGCATCGAGAGAATTGGTAAGACAAGTCCAGCTTGAACCATTATTCGTCGTAACCCATAAGCCACCGGCAGCTGCACCGATCCAATATGTATTATTATCGGAAGGGTGAAATGCGATACAATTGATACGACCTATCCCTGCATAGCCGCCGGGAGTAGTGTTTGTTCCAAGGCAGGTCCAGTTAGCAGTGTTTGCAAGACTGTTCTGAGAATTTGAGATCAGATATTGATCATAGATTTCCTGGGCTGTCTGTGCCGGGAATTCACCTGTTGAAGGGTTGATCCTGGTTTCCATTTCATATTCCCAGCGTTTGAATTGTTTCCAGCCAACAGCTTTCTTCTTAACCCCATTTTCGGTATAAACACCATTGTCAACATTAAACGGCGCCCAGTATTCATTAAATGCAGTCTGGTAATCATAAAAAGTCAGTTGCCCTTTAGATTTGTTCACGGGCAGGTTTTTCAACCAGGTTTGTGAAAACAACATGGATGTAAAAACCATAAGTACCGACAGCAGAAAGATCTTTTTCATAACTTATTATTTGGTCAGCTTCTGAAGATGGAAGAAAGGGATTTGACAGCTCGCCTTATATGAGCGTATCAAAATAGTCCCTCAAATTTATAAAAAATTGC
>JAPLDN010000061.1 GCA_026391755.1 Bacteroidota bacterium | reverse complement strand
TGAATTCAAATTCCCGAATTTCAACGTCATGAGGAAACTTCTGAAAACATCGGTGATTTTTGACGGTCGTAATATTTATGACGTCGATGAGATCAAGAAGAAAAATTTCGATTATTTCTGTATTGGAGTAAATACAACCAAGTAAGCAATGCATGAAACCGAAAGGGCCTAACAGTTAAATCACGGCTGTTAGGTCTTTTCATTTAAATCCTAAAGGTATGATTAAAAAGAAAATACTGGTCACTGGCGGTGCAGGGTTCCTGGGATCCCACCTGTGTGAGAAGCTTCTGAATCAGGGGCATGAAGTAGTTTGCATGGACAATTACTTTACCGGGCAGAAACAGAATGTGGTCCACCTTCTGAAAAATCCATATTTTGAGCTGATCAGGCATGATGTGACCATGCCCTTCTTCATCGAAGTGGATGAGATCTTTAACCTGGCATGCCCGGCCTCCCCCGTGCACTACCAATATAACCCTATCAAGACCGTAAAAACCTCGGTAATGGGTGCGATTAACATGCTTGGCCTGGCTAAAAGGATCAGGGCAAAAGTTCTCCAGGCCAGTACCAGCGAGGTTTACGGGGACCCGGAAATTCATCCACAGACCGAAAGCTACTGGGGTCATGTAAACACTATAGGCCCCCGTTCCTGCTACGATGAAGGCAAGAGGGTTGCGGAGACACTCTTTGTAAACTATCACAAGCAGAATAAGGTGAGGATCAAGATCATCAGGATCTTCAATACCTACGGACCAAGGATGCATCCGAACGACGGACGTGTGGTTTCAAACTTCATTGTGCAGGCTCTCAAGGGTGAAAATATAACTATATATGGCGAAGGCACACAAACACGGTCTTTCTGCTATGTTGACGACCTGCTTGAAGGAATGGTGCGTTTGATGAATTCCCGCGAAGATTTCACAGGCCCTGTAAACATTGGAAATCCAGGAGAATTTACGATGATTGAACTGGCCGAAAAAGTATTGAAGCTCACCGGTTCAAAATCGAAGCTTATTCATATGCCTCTTCCTACCGATGATCCCCTGCAGAGGAAACCTGATATCACCCTGGCCAAGAAGGAACTTGGATGGGAGCCCACTATTCCGCTGGAAGAAGGACTGAAACGGACGATCGAATATTTTAAAACAATAGTCTGATATGAAAATACTGATCACCGGTGCCAGGGGCCAGCTCGGAAACGAGCTTCGGATACTTGGAGAGAATTTTCCGGATTACCAGCTCACATTTACCGATGTGGATGAATTGGATATCTCGGACATGCAGGCGGTTTCTGCTTATTTTGACTTATCGCATCCTGATGTGGTTGTGAATTGCGCAGCCTATACTGCAGTTGACAAGGCGGAACAGGAACCTGAACTTGCTCTCAGGATAAACGCTTTGGCAGTGAGAAATCTTTCGAATGCCTGTGGGGAATTCAACGCCCTGCTTATCCATATCTCGACCGACTATATCTTTAACGGGAAAGGATACAGGCCTTATGTAGAAACGGATACCCCTGCTCCGGCATCCAACTATGCCAAATCGAAATATGCTGGCGAGACGCAAATGCTGAGCAGTTGTAAAAACGGGATCATTCTTCGTACGTCCTGGCTTTATTCGGCATTTGGCAATAATTTCGTAAAAACCATTATGAAATATGGCAGGGAGAGGGGGACCCTTAACGTGGTATTCGACCAGATCGGCTGTCCGACGTATGCAAAAGACCTGGCATGGGCTATCCTGGAAATAATACCACAGGTTAAGGACCATGAAGGAATTGAAATATTTCATTTTGCAAATGAAGGGGTGGCATCATGGTATGATTTTGCAAAGACCATCATTGAATACTCGGGTATCGAATGCATTATCAATCCCATTGAGACCAAAGACTATCCTTTGCCGGCCGAACGGCCCTTCTACTCAGTACTTAATAAAGCGAAATTTAAGGAACGGTTCGGAAAAGGCTACAGAATCTAAATTAGATTATGGACGAACATATATTAGAAAAAGCAAAAGTCTGGACTGCAGGAAATTTCGATGAAGAAACAAAGTGCAGGGTGAAGGAATTGATTGAAAGTAACCCCGCCGAAACTGCCGACTCCTTTTACCGTATCCTCGAGTTCGGCACCGGGGGTCTCAGGGGAGTTATGGGTGATGGCACCAACCGGATGAACAAGTATACTGTGGGGATGGCCACCCAGGGCCTCGCAAATTATGTAATGAAGATGTTTCCGGAGGTTCAGCATAAAATGGCAATCGCACACGACAGCCGCAATAACAGCAGGTATTTTGCCAGCATAACAGCCGAAGTCCTTGCAGCAAACGGTTTCATCGTTTACCTGTTTGATGACCTCCGCCCCACGCCTGAGCTCTCTTTTGCTGTCAGGCAACTGGGATGCCAGAGCGGAGTCATGATTACAGCCTCTCACAATCCTAAAGAATACAATGGTTACAAGGCATACTGGGACGATGGCGCACAGTTTATAGCTCCTCATGATGAGAATGTGATCAAAGAAGTGGAAAGTATTTCCTCTATAGACCAGGTCAGATGGCAGGGAAATCAGGGAAATATTATCAGCATTGGCCGGGAGATTGATGAGGCTTACCTTGCCAAACTCAAGACCTTATCGCTCTCCCCGGATATCATCCGCCAACAAAAAGATCTTAAAATTGTATATACCCCATTGCACGGGACCGGGCGCACCCTGGTTCCAGAAATCCTGAAACGCTTTGGATTTGAGAACATCCACCCGGTTCAGGAGCAGATGATTGCCGACGGAAATTTTCCAACAATCAAAAGTCCGAACCCCGAAGAACATTCAGCTCTCGATATGGCGATACAACTAGCCGAAAAACTGAATGCCGACCTGGTTATGGCTACCGATCCTGATGCCGACCGCGTCGGGATTGCTGTACGTGACAACAAAAACAAAATGATCCTTCTGAACGGGAATCAAACAGCTGCCTTGCTGTTTTACTATGTGATCACCAAATGGAAGGAAAACGGCAGGCATATAGGGAAACAGTTCATTGTAAAAACCATTGTCACTACTGAATTACTCAAGGATATTGCAATCTCTTTCAATCTGAAATATTACGACGTGCTCACCGGGTTCAAATACATTGCCGACATAATAAGGCAGACGGAGGGCAGGGAAGAATTCATCATTGGGGGTGAAGAAAGCTATGGCTACCTGGCCGGTGATTTTGTTCGCGACAAGGATGCAGTTGGAGCTTGTGCTCTGATTGCCGAGACCCTTGCCTGGACCGTTTCCCAGGGGAAATCCCTTTACGATCTCCTTCTTGAGATCTATGTTAAATACGGCTTTTACAAGGAATCCCTGCTTTCGGTGACCCGCAAAGGGCAGAGCGGAGCCATGGAGATCAAAGAGATGATGATTGGCTACCGGGCCAATCCGCCGAAAGAGATCAACGGAAGCCGGGTTGTTAAAATCAAAGACTATGACAGCGGTCTGGAAAAAGACCTCCTGAGCGGAAAGGAAAGCAGGATCAGCCTTCACAAATCGAATGTCCTTCAATTTTTTACAGAGGACGGCAGTGTGATCAGTGTAAGACCATCGGGGACCGAGCCCAAGATAAAATTCTACTTCGGGATACGCGAGAAGTTGAGCAGCGTTTCGGCTTTTGAAGAAACCGATAGGAAGCTTAACGAAAAGCTCCAGGGTATTATCAGATCCCTCAACATAAAGTAAAGTTGGCAAACAGACATGAAACGCATGGGCAGGCAGGTACCAGGCTATTTTTCTATGTCCATTCTCCTACTG
Source organism: Bacteroidota bacterium (assembly GCA_026391755.1). GTDB lineage: Bacteria > Bacteroidota > Bacteroidia > Bacteroidales > FEN-979 > CAIRDP01. Next base: position 239 of record JAPLDN010000061.1, on the reverse strand, counting down.
TGTTTTCTTTTCCCTCTTACCTTTTTCGCACAGCTCCCCGAAAAGGAAAAATCCATACTGGCTCCAAAAGAAGACAGTCTCTATAACGGTAAGAAATCGAAGATCCGTACAAAAGCCTTTTATGATTCCGTTTTCCAGAGGTTCAACAGGCATAAGTTCACAAAACTTTTATACAGCCTGGCATTTGTCTCGCCCCAGATAAGCACTCTGCCCGACACGGTCCAGGCCCTCGCCAGCGA
>JAPLDN010000196.1 GCA_026391755.1 Bacteroidota bacterium | reverse complement strand
GATACCTATTATAAAACCAGGTTCGCGGCCCATAACCTGCAAAGGGCAAGGGCCCAGTTAAAGCTGGTTCAAAGCATGGAAGAGAATTCATCGGCCATGGAAAAAATTATTTCTGATCTTTGCAAATTAACATCCTGAATAAATCCAATATGCTGAAAAAATCAAACTCCCTGGTAATTCTCTTTTGTTTACTGCTAGTTATCTCAGCAGCCGCGCAAACTAAAAATGAAATCAGCATTATCCCTAAACCGGTTTCTGTTAAGCTTAAACCCGGCTATTTTGGGATCAATGCGAACACTATCTTATATGTTACCAAAGCTGATACCGAAGAGGCAATCACAGCGGGATTTTTTGCCAGCCTCATGGAGAACGCAGGCTTAAAAGGGATGAAAGTGCTTGAAGCACCAAAAGATTTAAAAAATATTAAAAATGGAATCTTTTTCCAGTTCAGCAAAAAAGGGAAAATGAACCCCGAAGGTTATTTCCTGAATATTTCACCTGATCGGGTAGTCATTGAAGCGGTTTGCGGCTCCGGTTTGTTTTATGGGATACAAAGCCTTATACAGCTTCTTCCTCCTGAAATTTATTCGGGAAAGCATGAGACCGGGAACCTGAAACTCACCCTTCCCTGCCTTGAGATCAGGGATCATCCAAGGTTTGCATACCGCGGCATGCATCTTGATGTTTCCCGCCATTTCTTTCCAAAAGAATTCATCAAACAGTATATTGACCTGATCGCCATGTACAAGATGAATGTATTTCACTGGCATCTTACCGATGATAACGGCTGGCGGATCGAAATAAAAAAATATCCCAAACTCACCGGTATCGGAGCCCGGAGGGTCGATCGTGAAAACGAGCCCTGGGGTCAGCGTGCAGCCCAAAAGCCCGGTGAGGTTGCAACTTACGGAGGATTTTACACCCAGGATGATATCAAAGAGATCGTTCGGTATGCAGCAGAAAGGTATGTAACTATTATCCCTGAAATTGAAATGCCGGCACATTGTGTTGAAGTACTGGCTGCCTATCCGGGTTTATCCTGTACAGGAGGTCCATTCAGAGTGCCTCCCGGATCGTATTGGCCAAATATTGACATATTCTGTGCAGGAAATGATTCGGTGTTTACTTTTTTGCAGGATGTTCTCACCGAAGTCATGGAGCTCTTCCCGTCAAAATACATACATATCGGGGGGGATGAGGCAGATAAAACAAACTGGAAGACCTGCCCGAAATGCCAGGCCAGGATCAAAGCCGAAGGAATTAAAGACGAAAATGAGCTTCAGAGCTATTTCGTAAAACGCATCGAGAAATTCATCCTCTCGAAAAACCGCAGGATGATAGGATGGGACGAGATCCTCGACGGGGGTATTGCGCCCGAGGCCACTGTGATGTCGTGGCGGGGGGTTGAAGGTGGAATCGCCGCAGCCAGGCAGGGACACGATGCCATTATGACACCCGGAGACTATTGTTACTTCGATCATTACCAGGCCAATCCGGAAACGGAGCCCAAAGCCATAGGTGGGTTCCTCACTCTCAAAAAAGTGTACTCGTATGAACCCATCCCCGAAGAACTCAAGGCTGAAGAGCAGAAACATATACTCGGGGCCCAGGGAAATGTTTGGACGGAATTCATCCCATCGGTAAAACAAGTCGAATATATGGCCCTGCCACGCATGATCGCATTGTCTGAGGTGGATTGGTCTCCCAAAGCAGTTCGCGATTTCGGGGAATTCAGGACCAGGTTGAATGTGCATCTGAAAAAGCTTGATTATTTGAACGTCACATACTCGCCCGGCTCATTCAGGGCAGATATAAATACCATATTCGACAGGAAAACCGGGAAAATAAAGGTGATTATTTCCTCTGAGCAGCCTGGGATCCCAATATATTATACCCTGAACGGGAGTGATCCCACAATGAAATCCGCAGTCTATAATGAACCCTTTGATATCAGTGGCAACACAGTTATCAAAGCCGGTTTGTTTTCTGACGGGAAACTCAAAGAAAAGATCAGTGAACGCAGTTTCCTGTTTCACCTTGCAGTAGGCAAAAAGATACGCTATCTGACCAAATGGTCAGATAGGTACCCTGCCGGCGGGGAAACAGCTCTTATCGACGGCCTGAGAGGCAGTAAAAATCATCACGACGGTCTTTGGCAGGGTTATCCTGGAACTGACATGGATGTTATTATTGATTTTGGGAAATTGATCCCCGTGACATCGGTCATGACGACCATGCTTCATAACCAGAAAGCCTGGATATTTCTCCCGAAATATGTTGAATATTCACTTTCGTCGGATGGAAAGAAATGGCATTCGGTGAACCAGGTATTAACTACCGCTTCTCCCAAGGAAGAAGAAGCATTTATACAGCCTTTCACACAAGCTTTTCCTTCAACACCTGCAAGGTACCTGAGAGTTACTGCAAAGAGTTACGGAACATGCCCTGCCTGGCATGAAGGAGCCGGGCAAGCCTGCTGGATCTTTGCAGATGAAATTGCTGTGTATTAGTGACTGCTTATCGCAAACGGTTTAACAACCGTTCCTTCTGCAGTGCCGAGAACAAGGTAGTACATTCCCGGGCTAAATGAATTCACGGGTATCTCAAAGTCATTGTGGTATGAAATCGAGGGGCTCAGTCTCAGAATTTCCCTTCCGCTTAAATCAGTTACTACGAGAGAGCTGATCCTTACCTGATCAGGGAGACTGATTCTCAGCTTTTCCCGGGCAGGATTCGGAGAAAGTATAACATTAATATTCCTGTCCGCATTATCGTTTATCCCCACGCCATAATAACGTGTATCGACCGCAATGGCATCGGAAGAAATTCCTGTTGGATAAGATGTGATTGAATCGCCTTTCAGGTTAGTCACAAGACAATATCCCGGGGAAACATAATCACCGATGTTGGTATATATTCTGCCATTAAGGGTGTCAAGGGCAGAGGATAAAATATAAGTGAACATAGCAGAACCGGGATCGGGAACGATAACTGTATCGGCAATAGCGCGGGTATTTAAATTAAATGAAGCAATTCCATAATTGAGTCCCAGGTACAGAAGGCTGTCGTGGACCCCCGAGGCCGCAGAGACATTAAATGGAAGAAATATACTGGTATAGCGGCGGTTTGAAGGTAAATAAAGCGTCACGCTACCGGTATCAATTACTCCATAGGGTGTCTTGTTTACCGAACAGATTTTACCCTTATAAATAAACAGATCCCATATCCCGATGGCCTGGTGGCCGAAATTCACCTCGGTTTTTAAGGTCCAGGAGCTTGGGTCTATAACGGCGAGTTTGCCTTCAGTGCCCAACCATCCTCCATTCACTGCTACGTAAACTGTATCGTGAACGCAGGCAATCCCGGCACAATCGCCTGAAATGCCAGGCACTTGTGCAATTAAACCCAGATCAGCCGTGTCAAGGACTTCAAAAAAATTCCGGCTTACAGGATATTGCTTTGAAACGAGTAATTTGCCATTATAAAGGGCAAGGTGGCTCAATCCCGAATCGGCAATAGCTGCCATCCTCTTGAGGGTGTTCAGGTTATATTTTATAATAGAATCCTGGGCTGCAAAAAAAGCAACATGTTTGCTAACAAGTATTGACTGAGAAGATTGCGTAAAAATCGAACTG
>JAPLDN010000044.1 GCA_026391755.1 Bacteroidota bacterium | reverse complement strand
CGTGATATCGTTGATAAAGCCTTCGAGGTACTTCACTTCTCCGTTTGAAGAATAAATGGCTTTGCCTTTTTCCCACACCCATTTCATCTTCCCGTCAGCCGTTTTAATGCGGTATTCCAGGGTGTAAGACTTCCTGCCCTGTATCCCTTCTTCAACATATTTCGAAACATAGTCCTGGTCTTCAGGCAGGATTATGTCGTTATACGAAAGCTTTGCATTATTGAGCAGGTCGCTGACCTGGTAGCCGGTCAGTTCAAAGCAACCATCGCTGACGAATTCCATGGTCCAGTTCCGGTCGTTTCGGCATCGGTAAACAATCCCGGGAAGGTTGTCTAACAGCCCTGTAAATTCCATATCTTATAGTTGAGGATGTGATTAGATGATGTAAAGGTAAAAAAACAAATTACGTGTTGTTATTAAACCCCGGCTTATTTTTCCTTTGGACGGTTCTCGGCGCAAAGCCTTTCGATCTCATCCACCGTAAGTTTGTCGTCGCAGCAGAAAGCTTCTGCCATCTGGTGTTCGGCGCAGAAATTGACCTTACGGTAGGCAATACGCTGGATGTTCAGTAAATGGCGCGTAGATATGTTGTCGGTGGTAAAATTCTTACCTCCCGAACCGCAGGCAAGAACCATTGATGGAACAAGGGAATTGTAAAGCCCGCCAAGAGCTCCCTGCGATGAAGGCGTATTTACAACAACCCTGCCTGCATTCAAAGCCTGGGCGAAATACCGTATTTTCTCATCGTCCTTTGAAAAGATGCTTACCGTATGACCAAGTCCTCCGTGTTCATTGATCTTTTTACACATTGAAATTCCTTCCTCGAAACTTTCAACCCGGTAAAATGCCAGGACAGGGGCGAGAATTTCAAGCGAAATGGGGTATTTAAGACCAACCTGGTCCGGGTCGAATGTAGCGATCAGAAGATTGGTTTTCGGAGGGACTTTGATCCCGGCGAGTTTGGCAATGAACACAGCCGGTTTGCCGATGATTTCGGCATTCATAGAGCGTGTGTAGGTGTTGATGCAGACTCTTCCGACTTTTTCAGCTTCATCATTGCTCAGGAAATATGCACCTTTCTTTTTAAACACCCGTTTAACTTCATCAGCATTATATTTTGATACTATTACAGCTTGTTCACTGGCGCATATGGTCCCATAATCAAATAATTTTGACATCAGGATCTGATCAACAGCGAAATTAACATCGGCACTCTTTCCGATATAAACAGGGACATTACCCGGACCAACTCCTATTGCAGGGTTCCCTGAGCTATAGGCAGCCCTGACGAGGCTTACCGAGCCTGTAGCCATAACCAGGGCCGTAAGATGGTTGCTCATAAAACCAAGTACCTGTTCACGGCTTGCTTTGGGGATCCATTGTATGCAATTTTCAGGCGCTCCGGCTGCTAAGGCCGCTTCATAGCATATCCTTGCTGTTTCTATGGTGCTTTTCCGGGCAGCTCCATGGGGGTAGATCACCAGAGGGTTCCTGGTTTTAAGGGCGATCAGGATCTTAAACAGGGCCGTGGAAGTGGGATTTGTAATAGGGGTAACGGCAAAGACAGGTCCCATGGGTTTGGCAATTTCCACTATCCCTGTTTTCCTGTCTTCAGAGATAATTCCTACTGTTTTCTGGTCCCGGATATCCCTGTATACAAAGCGGGTTGCAATGATGTTTTTAATTGTTTTATCATGCACATTTCCTATGCCTGTTTCATTATAGGCCATTTCGGCAAGCCTGCGCCTCTGCTCAAATCCTGCCGCATAGGCAGCCCTTACGATACTGTCGGTCTGTCCCTGGTCAAGTTTGGCAAAGTGGTGGCTGGCAATCCTGGCCTTATGCATGGTTTCTTCAACCATATGAACTGCTGTATCCTTCTCCATTCAGTAAATTTTACTAAAGCAGGATACCAAAGGTAAGCGATTTGAATAT
>JAPLDN010000141.1 GCA_026391755.1 Bacteroidota bacterium | reverse complement strand
GTTTTGCCTCTCAAAGAATGTTTTAAAAATTGACAGGATTTTATCGGGTTCCTCCATCCTGCCGGGTCCTGAAAGTCCGCTGGCAAGTTCACCGGTCTGTGGTTCGATAATAAAATTGCCGTACGATCTTAGGATCTCAATGTTCTTCCGGGTTGAGGGATGGTTAAACATGTCAAGATCCATTGCAGGTGCAATAAACACCGGGCATTTGGCCGAAAGATAAGCAGTGATTACAAAATTGTCGGCAATCCCGTTAACCATTTTGCCCAGGGTATTGGCAGTGACAGGTGCAAAGATCATGGCATCAGCCCAAATGCCCAGTTCAACATGATTACTCCATTCCCCGCTTGCAGCACGAAAAGGCTCAACAATTACGGGGTTCCTTGAAAGAGTCGCAAGAGTCAGCGGAGTCACGAAATCCCTGGATACGGGTGTCATGATAACTCTGACTTCACACCCTTCTTTCACAAGCATCCGAACAAGAAGAGGCGCTTTATAAGCAGCTATACTACCTGTTATACCAACAACGATCTTTTTACCTTTGAGCATGTTGTAAATTAACAATTAGAACTCATCCGGTCTTTCTTTATGAGGGTTCCTGAAATAAATCTCACCATTCAGGTATTCATGCACAGCAATAAGCGTGGGTTTGGGCAGATGTTCATAGTACTTTGCGATCTCAATCTGCTCACGGTTTTCAAAAACCTCTTCCAGGTTGTCGGTAGTCGTTGCAAATTCAGAAATTTTCTGGTTCAATTCCTCTTTCATCTCCAGCCCAACCTGGTTGGCGCGCTTTGACAGAATAGAGACAGTTTCGTACACATTTGCCGTACCGTTTGTAAAATCCTCGATATTACGTGTTACAGCATTAACATCCGTCTTGATCTTTTTATAATCCATCTTAATGTGTTGCTTTATTTGGTTCCTGATTTAAATTATTCAATTTCTTCTGTTCCCGGGCATAAAGGGATTCCAGTTCTTTCTGGCTTCTTCCGCTAAGATCCTTGGCCTCATTCAGGAACCCGCTTTCGGGATGCTGGGTAACGAAGTCATTATATGCCTGGACTGATTTAGCATAACGGTCCTTCTTTTTATCTTCAATACTTTCCCTGGCATATTTGTAATATGTTTTGATGATCATGAAAAGTATCTCTTCTTTGTCTTTTGTTTCCGGATATTCCTTAAGGATGTTATTAAAACACTGGACGGCAGCGGCATAGTCTTCCATCCTGTAATACATCTTTGCAATACGAAAATCCTTGGCTGCAAGTTTTTCACGCAGCTTATCTATAAGCTCATTGCATTCGGGTACACGTTTGCTCGTCGGATAAGTATTCGTGAAAAGCTGGAGCTCCTTCAAAGCTTCATAGGTATTTGTCTGATCCAGCGTAAAAGTCGGGGAGTTCATAAAAAGGCAGTAAGCATTCATATAAAAGCATTCCTCGGCTTCAGGAGTATTAGGGTAGTTGTTTGTATATCGCTTAAAATAGTAAGCAGCCAGGGTATAATCCTTCTGGTTGTAGTAGCAATAAGCATAGTAATAATAAATGCGCTGGGATTTATCGCTGGCCCTCACAACATTGATCAGCTGGTCGAACAATTGCAGGGACCGCGAATAATCTTTTTCATGATAAAGCTTCATGGCTTTATCATATTTCTCATCCACGGAGCCACTCTTCAGGATCTTCTGAAAAGAGCATGAACCGAGGGTTAGGAGAAGGATTAGCAGTAGCGGAAAGGATATCCGGTATTTCATGCGGCAAAGGTACGTTTTTTTAGGGAAATAATACTAATTTTGCTGCGTCAATTTAGATAACGCTTCATTAACTAAAAACGTATTAAGGTGGATATTTTTGATAAAGTAGCGGCCAATATGGGTCCCCTCGGGCAATTCGCTGATGCCGGGTACGGATATTATTTCTTCCCAAAGCTCGAAGGAGAGATCTCTAACCGGATGAAATTCAGGGGCCGTGATGTACTTGTATGGAGTCTTAACAATTACCTTGGCCTGGCAAATCATCCTGAAGTAAGAAAGGCCGATGCCGACGCTGCCGCAAAATATGGCATGGGCTCTCCTATGGGTGCCAGGATGATGTCGGGCCAGACTGTCCATCATGAACAGCTTGAGCAGGAACTTGCAGCTTTTGAACATAAAGAGGCAGCTTACCTTCTGAATTTCGGTTATATGGGGATGACTTCCATCATCGACTCCCTGCTTGACAGGAACGATGTTGTCGTTTATGACTCTGACGCGCATGCCTGTATACTTGATGGACTCAGGATGCATATTGGGAAACGTTTTGTCTACCCTCATAATAATATGGAAAGATTTGAGCATCAGCTCATACATGCCAAGAAAGTAACCGCCCAGACCGGTGGGGGTATACTTGTTATCACCGAGGGTGTTTATGGTATGGTGGGTGACTGCGGTGACCTTAAAGGTATTCTTCAATTCAAGGAAAAATATGGATTCCGGCTCCTGATAGATGATGCTCATGGTTTTGGAACTATGGGCAAAACGGGTGCCGGAACAAGTGAAGAGCAGGATGTTATGGATAAGGTGGATGTGTATTTTGGCACCTTCGCCAAATCAATGGCCGGTATTGGCGCTTTCGTAGCATCTGAAAAGAGAATCATAAAATCACTGGCCTTCAACATGAGATCGCAGATCTATGCAAAATCTCTCCCGATGCCCATGGTTATAGGTTCATTAAAAAGGATGGAACTGATCAGAAACCATCCGGAGCTCAAAGATAAACTCTGGGTCATCGTACATGCATTGCAGAGCGGCCTGAAGGAAAAAGGGTTTGATCTTGGCAGGACCCAGTCGCCCGTCACTCCTGTTTTTTTTCAGGGAGACCCGTGGGCGGCCACCCAGGTCGTTGCAGACCTCAGGGAGAATTACAGAGTTTTCTGTTCCATGGTCGTTTACCCCGTTGTACCAAAAGGCGTCATCATGCTGCGTCTTATTCCTACAGCTGTTCATACTCTTGAAGATGTTGCCTACACTATCGGTGCATTCTCAGAGGTAAGAAAGAAACTCGACGAAGGGAAATACAGCATTGGAGGCATTCCGCCTGTTGCCGACAAATATTAAACCTTAGTCAAATGCTGAAGCGCAGGGTGTTCCCGGTTATTTTTCTGAATTCCCTGTTTTATTTTCTTTGTGCTTATTTTATTCTTTTTTTAATTTCAAGGATAAGTGTTGCAGTTTCAGCTTCAGCATTCAGTATTCCGGTAAGAATTTATTACAACAAAACAGACTTCCTTGTACGGAGTTCTGATTGGGCATCCGATTCCGTAACTGCAGTTTTCGGAACCGGACCATTACTATGCCTTATCCTTGGCCTTGTTTTACTCATCATTTTCATCAGGGTTGCAACAGAATCCGGGATGTTAAGAATACTGCTGATATGGCTTGCAATCCTTGCCATCGTTTCTTTCCTGGGTGAGATAATAGTCGGGGCTTTGATGAACCAGGGATTCGGCTATGTGATCATGTACATGTTTATCATGGATACCGGTAAACTGGTTTTGACTTTACTTGGAGGTATCCTGCTGTTCTTTGCAGGCGTTGCATTGTCACGTACACTTTTGTTTACCGCGAATATTTACCTTACCGATATAAAGGGACTTGAAAAAACCAGGTTTGTTATATACCAGTATGTTTTCCCTTATCTGGCCGGTATTTTTCTACTACAGATCATCGAGTTACCGGGAATAAGCTGGTTCCCAACCCTGGTAAGACTTTGCGGGATAATTTTCCTGCTGCCGGTTCTTTCACGTTCAGCAAGTATCCAGGATATCTATTTTGAAGAAGAAATCCCTGAATTTACAATATCCTGGAATGCCGCTTTTGCAGCCCTGGCTCTGATTATGGTCTACCGCGTGTTATTCGGCTTCGGAGTGAAGTTTGCACTGTGATCAGTGCCTGACGACAACCTGTTTGCGGTATATTCCGTTTTCGTTAGAAAGTCTTATGAAATACATACCGGCAGCATATGATGTAACGTCAAGGTTATACACAAGCTGGCCGGAGTTGACAATTTCCGCTGAATACATGCTGACTCCAAGTATATTCAGAACATCCAGCTTCCACTTTTTTGATTCAGTTTCAGGAAATACGAGATGAATTTCCCTGGAAGCAGGCACAGGATATATGGTAAGTTCTCCCTGGTTCATGTCGCCCGTTCCATAATAAATGGACTTAAGCTGAACATCAAGGTGTATTCCATGTAAGCGGGTTACCGTGACGCTATTTATTGTTTTAGTATGATATCCCGGACATGAAAACATAAGGGACCAGGTCCCCTGGTCAATGACCCTGTCGTAAAACCCTGTCGGCATACGTGAATAAACTATAGAGCTGTCCATATCATGGTTCAGAACTGTAAGTTTTGCATACAGCGGCAGGCCGGTTGCTGTATCCGTAACAATACCATGGATTCCATATAATGTTTGTTCGATATAATTCAGATATGAGTGATAATCATAATTAAAATAGCTTACAAGCTCGCTTGCAGGAAGAACAAAGGCTGATGAAAGCTCGACAGTGACTTCGCGGCAGCCATGGAAGTAATTCATATAATCCTGCCTGCCTCCGTGTACGTAATACCAGGCATATCCGTCAGTTACACCATTCTGCTCATCAGTAAAGTATCCTGAGGGACCGTATTTATGAATTGTATCTGCAAATTCCCGGCCGACATAATACCACCAGTTATTATCCGCCGTCAGTCTTGACCAGGTATCCCATGGATAATTAAAGACTTCATTGCCTCCGTGGAAATTGGCCGACATGGTAAAGCCCCTGGAATCGGCATAATTCATGAATGCAATTGTTTCCGGCTGCCATGAGTTGCCGTCGGGATGGGGGCCATAACCCGGATCAGGGTAGTTCCTGTTCAGGTCAACGCCATTTGCATTATATCTGGTTGAACCATTTACGGTATTATTTCCGCCATGGTATGTGCCATCGGGATTTGCCAAAGGGTTGATAAAGATTTCCACACTGTCGACTAATCTTGTTACTTGTGGAATGGTTCCGTAATTGGTCAGCAGGTATTCGATAAGGTGAAGCATGCCAACATAGCCTGTTGTCTCGTTACCATGAATGGAGCTGGTATATAGAAACCTGGGTTTAGCTGCATCAATATTGACATTCCTGGATATCCTGACAGCAAGGAGAAGGCGGCCTGCTGTGGTCGTCCCAATTGTATCCAGCTTGCATAATGAAGGATAAGCCGTGCTGAAATAATGCATGGTATCCAGATACTGCTGGTATGTTGGATAAAAGTTCCATGCAGCAGGTCCGTTTGAATTGATAATCCCTTCCGGCTTCATCAGGTCCTTATTGCCAAGCAAGCTCCCTGGTGGTGTTAGAATTTTGATATCGTAGCCGAGTTTGCAGAATTTATCGAATTCCTTCCGGTTGGCAAATGCAAAAACCTCATCCCCCCTGACCTTGTCGAGAGAAATAATATTGGTCAGGAAATCCAGCTCCTTCCTGTCAAAGAATCGGAAGCTGAAATAAATTTCACCGTTTGTAATGAGGAGGCTGTCGGCCTTTTTCCGGTCAAAGGCCTGAGCCCGGGCCGCTACGTTTGTAAGTAAAACCAGTAAGGCGAGCGTAAGGAGTTTTTTCATATGTTGATCAGTTGTTGTATTAATTTGTATGTGCTGCCATTGACAGGGACAAGGGGCAGCCTGAGATAGTTGCCTGCAAGTTTTTTCATTTCCAGAGCGGCTTTCACCCCGGCGGGGCTGCCGTCGGCAAAAAGTGAATTGATAAAATCCAGAAGACGGAAATGAAGTTCCCGGGCTTTTGCGAACTCTCCTTTCAATCCGAACCGGACCATGTTTGAAAATTCCCCTGGGAAGACATTTGCAACCACAGAGATCACTCCATCGGCACCAAGAGCCAGTAAAGGCAAAGTAAGAGCATCGTCGCCAGAGAGGACAAGAAAACCTTCCGGTCTGTTTTTCAATACCTGGCTTATCTGGTCAATGTTCCCGGAGGCTTCCTTGATCCCGATAATATTTTTGCATTCCGTTGCAAGCCTGATCGTTGTTGAAGCCGTAATATTACTGCCAGTCCTCCCGGGAACGGTATACAGAATTACCGGTACAGGGCTGGCTTCCGAAACTGATTTAAAATGCAGGAAAATACCTTCCTGCTGAGGTTTATTATAATAAGGGCAAACGGATAATACGGCATCGATACCTTTAAAAGAGGTGTCATGAATTGC
>JAPLDN010000314.1 GCA_026391755.1 Bacteroidota bacterium | reverse complement strand
CGCCCGCCTCCACAGGATGCATAATGAAGACACACCTTTGCATGTGAATTGCAGCCTTTCGGTCAAACCAACGAATCTCCCGAAGGAACTGATGGATAAAGCAGTCATTGTTGCAATTGAGTCAGGCCACAGATTTTATTCGAAAGGCGGGGTATGGGAGAAAGGTTTTTTAAAGACGCAGATACGGGATTTCGGAGATTACAGCATTGCTGTGGATACTGAATCGCCGGTGATCAGGCCGGTGAATGTGAAAACAGGTAAAAACCTCAGGGGACAGGGGAGCATAATGCTGAAGATCAGCGATAACCTGTCGGGCATTAAATCCTGGCGCGGCACAATGAATGGAAAATGGATACTCATGGACTACGATGCCAAGAATAACCTGCTCACCTACTTCATTGATGAACATATGGCGAAAGGTAAAAACAATTTTCTCCTCGTTGTGACCGATGGCGTAGGGAATAAAAGCAGTTACGAAGCTTCCCTCATCCGATGATTTGCTTAAATTTGCAGTATGCAGGAAACCATTTTAATTCTCGATTTCGGATCCCAGTACACCCAGCTTATCGCTCGCAGGGTCAGGGAACTTAACGTATTTTGTGATATCCATCCTTATAATAATTTTCCCAGGGACCTCAGAGGCCTCAAAGGGGTGATCCTTTCGGGCAGCCCTTTTTCGGTGAGGGACCAGGATGCACCCTTCCCTGATCTCTCGGGGATTAAAGGCTTGCTCCCGGTCCTTGGTGTCTGTTATGGTGCCCAGTACCTGGTCCATTTTTCGGGAGGAGAGGTTGCACCTTCGAAAATACGCGAATATGGCCGTGCGAACCTGGGTTTCATCGACCAGCGCTGTCGCCTCCTCAGGGGAATGTCAACCGGTACCCAGGTTTGGATGTCGCATGCCGACACCATCCTGAAAGCCCCTGCCTCCTTTAAGATCACAGGTTCCACTTCGGATGTGGAATACGCCGCATTCAAGATCGAAGGAGAGGAAACCTACGGGATACAGTTTCACCCGGAAGTTTACCATACCCCCGAAGGTTTGCATTTATTGAAGAATTTTGTTGTAAATATCTGCGGATGTAAGCAGGACTGGACCCCTGAGTTGTTCGTTGAATCAACTGTAAAGGAACTCAAAGCCAGGCTTGGGAATGACAGGGTGGTGCTGGGTTTAAGCGGTGGTGTCGATTCCTCTGTTACAGCCATGCTCCTCAACAGGGCGATCCATAAGAACCTTTACTGCATCTTTGTTGACAATGGGTTACTTCGAAAGGACGAATTCAGCAAGGTCATGGAGCGCTACAAAAAACTTGACCTGAATGTGATCGGTGTTGATGCAAGGGACCAGTTCCTCGATGCGTTAAAAGGGGTAGCCGATCCTGAGAAGAAGCGCAAAGTCATTGGCAAGACCTTTATCGATGTCTTTGACCAGGAAGCCCATAAGATCCAGGGCATTGCCTGGCTGGCCCAGGGGACTATTTACCCTGATGTGATCGAATCCCGCTCGGTTAAAGGGCCTTCGGCTACCATTAAATCGCATCATAATGTGGGAGGATTGCCAGAGTATATGAAACTGAAGATTGTTGAGCCCCTGAGCTTCCTGTTCAAGGATGAGGTACGCAAGGTCGGCCTTACCCTGGGCCTGGATCCGGAATTCATCAACCGCCATCCCTTCCCGGGCCCTGGCCTGGCCGTGCGTATCATTGGCGACCTTACCCGGGAAAAGATCAGACTGTTGCAGGATGTTGATGATATCTATATTGCAGGACTTCGAAAATATGACCTCTACCATAAGGTGTGGCAGGCTTTTGCCGTGCTGCTCCCGGTCCAATCTGTGGGTGTGATGGGGGATGAGAGAACATATGAAAATGTGGTCGCTTTGCGCGCAGTGACTTCTACCGACGGGATGACGGCCGACTGGGCCCACCTCCCCCACGAATTCCTGGCTAAAGTCAGCAACGATATCATAAACAAAGTCAAAGGAGTGAACAGGGTGGTGTACGATATTTCGTCAAAACCACCGGCAACGATAGAATGGGAATAGTAACAGATAACTGGGCGGCCAGGTAACCGGATATCCGGTTATCCAGTTATCCTGCATCAAAATTTAAAGCAATGTACCGTCTTTTCTGTTTCTTAGCGCTTCTCTCAACCCTACCCTGTGTGCAGGCTCAAACCTACCAGGAACAGCTCAAGGCAATTCATTCTGCTGTCGTTGAACAGAAGGACGGAAAGTCGTTCTATGTTCATATCGTTAAAAAAGGCCAGACGCTGTATATGATCTCCAAAGCATACGGGGTGGAGGTGAATAATATCATTGCTGAGAATCCCAATGTTAAGGAAGGCCTGAAAGCAGACCAGCAACTCCTGATCCCATTCCCTGTTCAGAAAAAAGAGGAACCTTCCTTAAAACCGGAAACCGTGAACCGGAAACCGGAAACCGTGAACCAGAAGCCTTCTGCCGTACCCCCGGTTCCCGGCTCCCGGCTACCGGCTCCGGGATTGGCTGCCATCCCCTGCGGCTCAGATTCCACCTCCCGGAATATGGCATTCAATGTGGTGCTAATGCTCCCCCTTTACCTGGAAGAAGTTGAGGCCATGAACCCTGAAACTGCTGCGGAAGAGGCTATCGAAAACTGGAACTCCCTCAAGTACCTGCCGTTTTATGAAGGCTTCAGGCTGGCTGTGGATTCACTCCAAAAACAGGGGCTTCACCTTGTTATACATGTATACGATGTTGGCAAGGATACCCTGGTGACACAGAAATTGCTGGAGAAAGCAGAACTTAAGTCGGCCGACCTGATCATCGGGCTGCTGTTTAATAAGAATTTCCAGCTTGTTGCAAAATTTGCCCTTAAGAATAACATCCCCATCGTAAATCCTCTTAGCGAGCGCAGTGATATTGTTATTAATAATGAGATGGTTTTCAAGGTAAACCCTTCAAAAAACTCCCAACTTGAAAGCCTGGCCGATTTTATGCAGAGAAGCATGTACCGGGGGCAGATCATTATCATCAGGAACGGGCAGTTCAGGGATAAGGATATTGCCGATAAACTGAAAAAGGAATGTTTGGCGAGAAACCTCAATGTAGTCCTGGCTGAGGGCCAGGATGTCGCTATTGGAAAGCTTTCAAAGGGTAAGGAGAATGTGATAGTTGCCTTTGCCGATAACAATGCTTATGCCCTTGACCTCATGCGCAGATTTTATGAACTCCGGAACGACTATAAACTGAGCCTGGTGGGGCTTACCGATTGGGAAAAGATAGAGGGCCTTGAGACTGATTTTCTTAACGGACTGAATACTCACCTTATAACAGCGTACTTCGTAGATTATTCGGTTGTAGGGGTGAAAAAGCTGGTACAGGATTACCAGGAAAAATATAAAGGTGATCCGGAGGCCCTCGCCTTCCAGGGATTTGACGTAGGTTATTATTTCCTTACGGCCCTGATGAAATTCGGGAAACAGTTTCCCGGCTGCATAAAGGATTTCAGGCTGGGAACATCGCAGACCAGTTTTGAGTTTCGGAAAGCAGGCAATGCTACATCCAACGGGTTCGAAAACCGGCACTGGTCGGTATACCAATATGAAAATTTTAAGCTGGTAAGAGTTGATTAATGCTTCCCCAGGGGGAGTGCCAGCAATGGAACATTGGTGGCAAAGAGGTTCTTCTTTGTAATATTCCGTGTAAATACCATATATACCAGCGAACGCTTATGTGGCTGGAATGCGATGAGGGTAATAAGCTTGCCTTTCACGAACTGGTCAATGGTTTCCTGGTTTTCTCCCTCAACCTCGATGAGGTTGAAATGCAATCGGCCTTCAGCAATTTCCTTTGAGAAACCCGACTGCAGGGCTTTCATCTTCACCCCGGCTTCGGGAAGTTTGGAAGCATGGCAGAAATGCACCGCATGAACCTGGTTGTTAAATGGTTTGAACATACCCATAAGGGTCTCAAGCGAGTGATGGTTCCCTTCAGAAAGATCAGCGGCGAACATCACGTTCTCAAAGCTTTTAAAGCCTTTCATAACAGGAATCGTGAAAACCGGGACCCTGACATGGTCAATGATAAAGGTTGATACTTTACCCCAAACATTAAGGTTATTGCCTTTCCCTGTCGTGCCTATTACGATCATATCGGGCTTGAATTCATTGTAGATCTCAATAAGTTCATGCTCAACTTCACCTCCGCTGACATGGGTGGTAATCGTGATGTTCTCAATGTTCTTCTCCCTGATGCGGGCCTCAAGCTTTTCGTGAAGTTCTTTCATACTTGCCTCCGACTGCCTGAAAATCTCCCTCATCAGCTGTTCGTTGTAAAGAGTAGTCATGTCGAGGGTGTCGGGGAAGCTGGTATCGGTGAGGATGATCTGGTCAAAATAAGTATGAAACAGTTTCAGTTCGGCTCCATAAGTGGAAGCAAGCTCAATGGCGTACTGACAAGTGATGTCGGTATGCTGCGAAAAATCAACGGGGACTAGTATTTTTTTCATGATGTAAAGTTAATAAATTCAGAAGTTCTTTGCAATTTTTTTTATTCGAAAAGTTAGCTTCAAGGTGCATCAGCCGGGCCTGTATCATCTCTTCAGTGAATTCTTCGTCAAAGCAACTCATGGCCTTGTCCCTTATTTCTCCTGGGCTATTGGCTATAACACAAAGGGGGGCAAGGCTGGTACCGGCAACCATCTGCAGGTTTACAATACAAAACCTTCCGTTATACAGGGCGTTCAGCAGTTTTAGCTTTAGACCTGTCGGCTGGAAGGTGACCATAACATGCATGTGGGCGTCACGGATCAACTCAAACATTGCTTCTTCTGTTGGATTTGGAAGTATGCGGATGTTCTTTCTCCCTTTCGCCATCAGGCTGAGAGAAGGCGAAGGATTCTGACCGGCGACCACCAGCTCGGGCATAGATGGGTCCCATACTTCAGCAATGAGGTACCGGGCGGCCTGCTCGTTTTCGGGGACACTTAGTTTCCCGTGGTAAAGGGCGAAACTGCCCCTGCCTTCCTTCATAAAAATCCCGTCCTCCTTATGAAAACTGGGCATATATGATATGTGCTTCGAAGGAAATATTTTCTTCAGGTACTTCCTGTCCTCTTCCGAAACCACCAACATGAAGTCGGCATGCTTAAGATATTTCTGGAAGTTCCTCAGGCGGAGGCTTTCGATCAGGAAAAACAACTTCTTTTTAAAAGCCTTCTCGGCCTGGTAGAGGTGGTAATAATACTGGTGCTCAATATTGCTTTCCCGATAGATTTTCAGTCGTTTCGCAAATTGTTTGTCTTTAAGAAAATGGCAGGTGTGGAGCCCTTCAAACAAAATGGGATACTGATCTTTTAGAAGGTTCTTTTCAAGTTCCGCCGAAATCCTGCTCCCGACGATATAAGGCTTGATGCTCAGATGTGTTTGTAGTCCGTTC
>JAPLDN010000074.1 GCA_026391755.1 Bacteroidota bacterium | reverse complement strand
GGGACCTGGGGTTCTGAGTAATACTCAAAGTCCAGGTCTTCGTACAGTGCCTCCTTCGGGATATCGAGAACAACATCGCTCCTGACAAAATGATTGTCCTCGGCGCATCGCATCATCTGACCCCCTTTCTCAACCTTATTTTCAGTATGTCGCCCTGCGGGCGGATGGCTTTTAACCCAGAATACAAGCCGGGAGCTGTTGCCAAAAAGATCTGTCACAGTGTAAACGACCTTGTGGGCCCTGTTGTCGGTAAAACTGACAATTCCCCGGTTCTTCACTTTCCCGTAGATGTCATTTTTATTATTTGGGGCAACGTAGGATCTCTGGATCTTGCGGTTGCTGTGTATCAGCAGGGGATAATCCACCAGGCTGTTCACATAACGAGTATTTGCAAAAGCGAACTTTTCAAGATGGTGAGAATACACCTGTTCGTTATCAACCGAAAGGGATAGGGACGGAACCCCGTTTTTCATGCCCGAATTATCCGAAAAATCGGTTGTTTCAAGTCCGAAGATAATGTTCCCGCTAACGTTCACAGTATCCGGGCTTTTAATTCCATAGCTGCTGCCTCCTCCCGTTATCCCGAACATTACAGGCTTATCTGAAGAATTTACCATGGCTGCGGCATCATAAGGATAGATCTTAACAGCCGTGATCTTAGGAGGTGTATTGTCAGGCACATCAAAACCGAATTCCAAAGGGTTTATCACTTCCTGGCTCCCCGATTCCCTCACTTCAAAGTGAAGGTGGGGTCCGGCTGAGGCTCCAGCATTGCCTGAGAGCGCGACGACCTCGCCTTTTTTCACTTTCAGCAATCCCTTGGGAACTTCCATATCCAATGCAAACGATTCCTGGCTGTATTGCTGTTTTGAGATCCAGCTCCCGATAGCCCCGTTAAAACGGAGAAGGTGGCCGTAAACCGTGGTATACCCGTTGGCGTGGGCTATATACAGGGCTTTGCCGAAACCCGTTGGGGAGACAAACACCCTGGCTACATACCCGTCAGCTGCGGCATAAACAGCTAGGCCTGTTTTTCCTCCTGTCCGTATATCTATTCCTGAATGGAAATGATTCTTCCTCAGTTCCCCGAACGATCCGGCAAGGGAAATTGGGATATCTACCGGTGAACGAAAGTAATGCTGGGGATATTTGTCGGCGCCAACCGGCACGTTTCCCGGTAAGAGCAGCATCCAGGAGAGTATGGATAGTATTATAAGTTTAGCCATAATTAATCGTGATGATAGTGATGGTCGTTATGATCGCGATAAAATTACGGCCTTTCGAAACCTTATATAATTGGTGATACTGATTGTTATTAATTGATTTATGAACAGATTACCGTACCGGTAAAAATGAGTAATTCTTTGAATACTCCATCATCTGGGTGGCGAAATCATCAGGATACGAAATTTTTACATCGACTATTAAATCGCCTTTCATTACAGGTTCGTATGAAGGATTGATAAAGCCCGCATATGGCGCGATGTTCAGTTTATTGTACCTCTCCAGGACTTCCTTATGCAGATCCTGGTCGACTTTTACGGCATAGGTCTCAATAAGATCCCTTGCAGCCTTGTAATCTCCTTCGGAAGTAATCCTCTGGATCTCCTTCAGTAAAAGGCCAAAGAGTGTGCGAAGCCCCGGGTAATCGTTCACCCTGAAATAGGTCTTGCCTTTACTGCTGAACTTTTCAACGATGTTCTTATCTCTGCCTTTTTCGTATACCCAATGGGCAATAAGCGAGCGGTCGCGCATATGGGACTCTTCAATATTCTTGCCCGGCTTGATCCGTACCAGCTGGGTCATCAGTCCGTTCCTCATAAACGCATCATACTCGGCTTCCCCGGCCTTCAGGGATTTAAGAAGCCCCAGTTCCTCCATTTTCGGGTCGAGGATATAATAAAGGGCAAAGAGATCGGCCCGGGATTCTTCAATGGAAGAATGGTAGTTCTTCAGCATATCATGGGTAACACCGGGTTTAAGCAGTCCTGAAGCATGCCCGAGACATTCGTGCATATCGGTTGTAAGGCTTGAAGCAGCATAGCCATATTCCTTTATTTTGGCAACCTCATCGGGCGAAGCCGCAAATTCTTCAAGGAAACCATTGCCAAGCGAAGCCCTGTCATAGGCATAAGTGATGTTATCCATGGTCACCGACTTGGAACCGTATTCCGATCTTATCCAGTTCGCATTTGGAAGGTTTATCCCGATTGGCGTAGTCGGATCGCACTCGCCACCCAATTGTGCAACAGTAATCACCTTGGCTGTAATACCTTTCACTTCCTTCTTTTTATACTGCGGATCCGTTGGCGAGTTTGATTCAAAGAAAAGGGCGTTGTCGCTTATGATCTTCGTCCGTCTGGTCGCTTCGAGGTCATTGAAATTCACTACTGCTTCCCAACCGGCTTTCATGGCCATGGGGTCTCCGTATGTTTCAATGAATCCGTTCACAAAATCGACCATGGCGTCAAGGTCCTTTACCCATAAGACATTGTATTCATCCCATGCGACCAGGCTTCCGGTCTTGTAATATTCAATAAGTTTCCCCACAGAGGCTTTCTGCTCAGGTGTTTCGGTATAAGGCAGAGCCTTCTCAAGCCAGTAAACGATCTTTTCAATGGAGGGGGAATACAATCCGCCTACCTTCCAGGTATGCTCCCTGATATTTCCATTTTCTTTTACAAGCTTTGAATTTAAACCGTAAGAAACCCTCGTATCCTCATTGGCTTTTGCATCTGCTTCCCTGAGTTTTTCATAGTAGTCCTCAGCCTCCTTCTGACTAAGCCCATCGTAAAAGTTGCATGCCGAAGCAAGAACCAGGTCTTTTGAAGGGTCAAGGGAAACCCGTTTTGGGGCAACACTGGGATCGAAGATGATCTTTACCAGTTCATCAGTGAACTGTTCGGGAGTTTGGCCACTTGCAAGAGGAAGACAAGCTACGCCTGCGGCTTTCAATGCCAGGATAAAGAAGCCTTTAGAAAACTCCGGCTGGGTCTTATCGGTGGAATAATGGTGGTGAAGCCCGTTATTAAACCATAATTCTTTCAGGTAAAGTGTAAAGCTGGTAAAGTCGTCGGATGAGCGATCCCCTTTAAAACCTGCATATATCGCCTCACAAGTCTTGCGCACGGGCAGGTTGTACCTGCAATTCTGGTCGTATGTGATATCCCTGCCGCAAAGCGCAGCCTGGCTGAGGTGATAGATAAGCTTTTTCTGTTTCAGGTCAAGGTTGTCGAAACCGGGAACCTGGTACCTGAGTATCTTCGAATCTCCGAATTGTTCGGTCAGGTATTTAAATTTTTCCCCATTGGCGGTTTCTTCTTTTTTTTGTCCGCCGCAGGACATGAAACTTGCTGCATTGTACATGATAACAATAATTCTAAAGGGTTTAATACAAAAAATAATATTAATACCTTTGGGTGAGGAAATGCAAAAATACGTTTTCTGCCGATGAGGAAATTCCTTCTTTTCATTATTCTGATGATCATTGTGGTGGCCGTCGTGATCTTTTCGATACCTTTTTTCAGGAACCTGATTTTAAACCGAAACCTCAGGAACCAGGCTATTTCAATGATGCAACCGGGATCTGCCCCCGGGCAGACTGCTTATCAGGAAGAAGTTCATCAGCCTTCAGCAAAAAATCTTAAAGAACCGGGAATTGAAAGGATCAAATCAGACCTTATAGGGAAACAGATCCCCGGTTGGAGTTTTGACAAGCTCTCCGAATTCAAACATGCGGCGATCACCAGCATTGCCCGCACCGATACGAGAATAGATTTCAGGCTCGACCTCCGCCTTCTGTCATACAATGCGAGGGACGAAACCTTGTATGACGCACAGGTATTTGCAATTTATATCATGGGTGAAGACGGCTGGCAGCTCGACAAACTTGAAGAGATATTCATTGCCTTTGATGTCACTATCCCTCCGGGAAGGTGGGTTACTATAGCCTCTGTTCCCGGTTGCAGCCTGCATCCCGATATTCGGAACAACCTGGTATGGACCACAAAAACCTGGGACTACGAGATAATAAGCGGGCCCTCTGCCGGTGACATTGCCCTGCCTGAAGCCAAAAGTTACGATGTGAAAGCAAAGGGGAAACATCCGGTGAAGATCAGGCTTACTTTCAGGCCCGGGACTGAGTGACATAATCCTGTTTTAACGATCAGAACTTCCCGAACCTCAGGCTGAGTTTAGCCGTAAACTGGTTAATGAGGTTTTCCGACGCATGTTTCAGGTCCAGGTCTGGTGCATAACGGTAACTGATGCCGAGTCCGAGCCTGAACATTTTAGCCAGGTTCACTTCCATCCTTACACCTGGTTCAATAACAAAAAAAACAGCTCCAGAACCGGAATGATTGGAATAAGAACCAAGCAGGTTTTGCGAATGATAATCAGAACTGACCTGGTTCCAGTAAAGATACCCACCTCCGATCATTAAGGGGAAAGAAACATGGAGACGGGATTTGGGGAACAGAGTATATTCGATGAGGGCGCCCCCGAAACCGCCCCTGAGGTTAGCACTGTTACTTGTCTGCCCCGTGGAGTCATAATGAACATGATGGTAATGCAATCCCTGGGGATTTCCAATGAAACTGCCTGTAACCCCAACCGACCAGTTATGGTTAAGGATGAGTCCCATGCTTATGCCCGGGAGAAATACGTTTTTATGCCCAAACCTGGTATATCCTGCATTGAATTCAAGAAAGTAGCCCAATGGTATTTTGGATGTTCCCTTATGAGTTCCGAAGACGGTGTTTATTTTATAAGAAGCCGAATCGGAAGAGGCCTTGTGCCCCTGTGAAAATGCTGCAAGGGAAAATGCGAGGAAAATAAGTACGAGGAGTTTAATTTTCATACAATATGTTTTCAGACTAAACTCTTGAAATATCTGTCAAGTATCAGGGGTGAAAATATTTATAAAAACATTATACCCCATACCGGTATTGAATATAAGCCGGGAACAAAAAGTCGTTGTCCTGATCAATGAATTTGGCTATCTTTAGCTTTTAAATCATCATCATGAGACAATCTGTTTATCAGGTACTTCTATTCATGAGTGTTATAACTGCACAATCCCAAAAGCCTGCGAATCCCAGGCTTATCGTTCGCGGAGATGATATGGGTTCATCCCATTCAAGCAACCTGGCCTGCATTGAATGTTTTAAGGAAGGTATAGAGACCTCCGTGGAAGTTATGGCCATCGCCCCCTGGTTCCCTGAAGCTGCGCGTCTGCTTAAAGAGAGTCCGGGTATTGACGTTGGCCTGCACCTTGCAATTACAAGCGAATGGGACAATATTAAATGGAGGCCCCTCACTCATTGCCCCAGCCTTACCGACGCAAACGGGTACTTCTTCCCCCAGCTCTGGCCCAACCCGAATTATCCCGGGCTTGCCGTGAAAGAGAACAACTGGAAACCCTCGGAAATAGAACAGGAGTTTCGCGCCCAGATCGAACTGGCCCTGAAAAATATTCCCCAGCTCAGCCATATATCGGGGCATATGGGTGCTACCGATTTTGACAAAAGGGTCTCAGCCATCGTAAGCCGGCTGGCCGATGAGTACAACCTGGCTGATGTCAGCAACGACCCCCGGTCAAGGTTCGGCATACTGGACCTGGGATATGGCGGTAAGCATACCACGGCAGCGGAAAAAGTAAGTGGATTCAGTTCCATGCTCGATAGTCTTGAAGCCGGGACGACATACGTGTTCATTGATCACCCGGCATATGACAATGCAGAAATGCAGGCACAGCATCATGTTGGTTATGAGAATGTGAGTGCCGACCGCCAGGGGGTAACAGAACTTTTCACGAACAGTGGTATCAAAGAACTGATGCGGCAGAAAAATATCGAACTGGTCAGCTATAACGATGCGACCAAAGCCCTTCCGAGGGCCAATCTCAAAGAAGAGAATGTCAACGCCAAATGCATAAACGAATACCTGGATGCCGTAAAGAAAAGCGGGCAGGACCTTCACAGCCTGATGGTGTTGCGCCATGGCAAAGTGGTGGCTGAAACCTGGACAGGGGACAATGGGCCCCGCAAGCCACATATTATGAACTCGGTGAGCAAAACCTTCACAGCCACGGCTATAGCTTTTGCGGTGGCGGAACACAAACTGAAGCTTAGCGATAAAGTGATCTCTTTTTTCCCAAATGATCTGCCCGTAAGTATTTCTCCATTTCTCGCTGAACTCCAGGTTCGCGACCTTCTTACCATGAGTGTGGGTCATGCCAAAGACCCTACCGATAAAATCAGGAAGCAGGATGGGAACTGGGAGCACTTGTTCCTCCAAGAACCTATTGTTTTTAAACCCGGAACTAAATTTATTTACAACAGCATGGCCTCCTATATGCTTTCGGCCATAGTGCAGAAAGTCACGGGCGAAAAACTGATCGATTACCTGTATCCGCGATTGTTCCGGCCTTTGGGTATTACAGGGGTGGAATGGAAAACCAGTCCGACAGGCATTAATACCGGGGGGTGGGGACTTTATATTAAAACGGAGGATATGGCGAAGATGGGGCAGTTCATGCTGCAGAAAGGACGTTGGAAAGGCCGGCAGCTCCTGCCTGCAGCCTGGTTTGACGAAGCTACTTCCGTAAAGATAACCCAGGCTGCGCAGTGGATCTCACCAGATGCCAGACCCGCTGAGAGCGACTGGTTACAAGGGTACTGTTACCAGCTCTGGCGATGCCGCCACAACGCTTATCGTGCCGACGGGGCCGACGGTCAGTTCATAATTGTAATGCCTGATAAAGATGCTGTCATAGTAACAACAGCCAAAATCAGCGATATGCAGGCCGAGATCAACCTGATCTGGGATTACATACTACCGGCATTGGAATAGTGATCACTGGGACCACCCGGTTTTAATCGTCCCGTTTTTGATCCCGCTGATCACGGTATTCAGAGCCACTTTGATACTGTCGGGGACCTGTGAGTCGAAATTATGAAAGGGAGCAATACCAACCCCACCGTTGTCGAGGGTGCCATGGACTATGGTCCCGCCAGGAAAATGATTGTAATAGAAATTTCGTAACAGGCTGTATGTCATATTTCCCAGGCCTTTCATGCAAGAAGTAAGCAAAACAGGGCCAACCGCCGGAATTGAATAATACTGGTCAACATCCACGCCAATGGCATATTTCCCTGCTTCCTTCACTTTATACAAGGCCCCGTTGCCTGTTTTTCCGGCAAAAGTGAAAACAGTACTGATATTTTGTTTCAGGAGACTGTCGGCAAGCCTTGAACCCTGCAGCGAATCATTAAAAGAGGTGGCAAAATACCCAAGTACCCCTACATTCTTTCTATAAATGCTGTCAAAGTAAGCTACCCCATGGCTATAACTTACCGAGAACTGGCGAATCGTAGGTATATCTGTTCCTGCAACGAATCCTGCAATGTGGTTTACCTGGTTTTGTTTAAGTGCCCAGTAGGCTGCAAGGAATCCACAGGGGAATGAGCTCTGGTCCACGTCAAACACAGCGCACAACAGATTGGCAGGAGGTGAAGCCATATAATAATCAAGAATAATGAAATCGGTATTCGGATTTGCAATAGCTGCCGCGACAGTTGCCTGAGCTGCATCGTAGCCTGAAGTGACGATCAGGTTATAGCTGCTGGAAATAAAATAATTGATATTCGTTGCAAAATCGGCAGTCGTCAAAGTTTCACGTGCCTGGCATAGCATTGGAAAATCATAGGCTATTTGCTGTAAGCCGGAAAGAATGGCATGGTTAAACCCGGCGTCATTAAATCCGCCCAGCCCGCTAACAAGTCCGACCTTTATAATAGTCTGGGGAACCGGATCCTTAACTTTAAGACAGGATGTCAAAATCATTACAGAAATCAGAATGATACAGGATAAAAGAAT
This sequence comes from Bacteroidota bacterium, assembly GCA_026391755.1. Taxonomy (GTDB): domain Bacteria; phylum Bacteroidota; class Bacteroidia; order Bacteroidales; family FEN-979; genus CAIRDP01. The sequence continues at coordinate 979 of JAPLDN010000074.1, read as the reverse complement.
ATAAAACCTTTTCATTTTCATGGGAAATTTAAATCAGTCTGTAAAAGTACGGATAAATGTAAACCATCTTAGCGCCCTCAAAAGGCTGTCAAGGGCTTAGGGGATCATATTTCAGCCTGTTGCGGAGATATAATTATATTTGTCATTCTAATACAAGGCTTATGGACCAGTATATGAAAATTTTCGAGAACAACAAAGCCTGGGTGCAGAGCAAACTGGCATCCGATGAACATTTTTTCGAGAACCTGGAAATTGATCAGAAGCCCCAATTTCTTTATATAGGATGTTCCGACAGCCGTGTTCCTGCCAATGTGATCATGGGACTTGATGAAGGCGAGGTGTTCGTTCACCGCAACATTGCCAACCTCGTTGTAAGTACCGACAATAACATCAATGCAGTGATCCAGTATGCCGTTGAACACCTTAATATCCAGCACATCATTGTTTGCGGGCATTACGGTTGCGGCGGAGTGAAGGCCGCCCTCCACCCCACCGACATGGGGCAGCTGAACAGCTGGCTGCAGACCCTGCGTGATGTTTACCGCATACACCAGGAAGAACTTGATGGGATAGATGATCCTCATAAAAAATTCGACCGCCTCGTCGAGCTCAATGTGGTCGAACAATGTGTGAACATAGTGAAGATTGACCACGTTCAGCGCAAGTGGTATAAGACAGGGTTCCCAAAGATCCATGCATGGGTTTACGACCTGCACAACGGACTGCTTAAAGAGCTCCCTGTAGACCTCAAGGAATTCTTTTCAAGCATCCGCAGCATTTACGATTTAAAAATAGACAATGAAAATATCCAGGTCTAGAGCAGATACCTGGCTCTGGCTGTACTCATCATCATACCTGGATGTATGACCTCGCTCATGGCCTATGAAAGAATATGGTTCGTGATGGTCCCTATGTTATATGCAAAAAAAAAGCCCGGAAAATCCGGGCCTTTTTTCAGTAAGTAATTTAAGAATTACTT
>JAPLDN010000374.1 GCA_026391755.1 Bacteroidota bacterium | reverse complement strand
CGTGCTGGGCATGAAATATGCAAGTTTCGATGTATATGAATACAGAGGAGAAAAACTCAGGGAAAAAATTGAATCCTATTTCGCAACAGGTAAAATTCATTCGGTACTATATTCAAACCCTAATAATCCATCCTGGATCTGCTTTACAGAACATGAACTCAGGATAATAGGAGAACTGGCAACCAAATATAATGTTGTGATCATCGAAGACCTGGCCTATTTCGGCATGGACTTCAGGAAAGACTACGGGCATCCCGGTCATCCGCCTTACCAGCCCACTGTTGCCAAGTATACCGAGAATTACATCCTTCTCATTTCCAGCTCCAAAGCGTTTAGTTACGCCGGACAAAGAATCGGGTTGATGCTGGTCTCAAACCAATTGTTCAACCTTGTTTCCGAAAATCTTCTTTGGTCTTATTCTTCGAATATCTTCGGCAGGGCCCTGATTTATGGAACGCTCTATGCATTGAGCGCCGGCACTGCCCATTCCACCCAATATGCCATGGCTGCAATGCTGAAAGCTGCGAATGACGGGACATATAACTTCAGGGAAGTTGTTATGGAATACGGGGAGAAAGCAAAGATCATGAAGAAATTGTTCCTCGATAACGGGTTCCGGATCGTGTATGATATGGATGAAGGTAACCCTATTGCCGACGGCTTTTATTTTACGGTCTCATATCCGGGATTTTCAAGTGAAAAACTGCTTGAAGAACTTCTTTATTACGGAATCAGCGCTATTTCGTTAAGCATTTGCGGAAGTGAGCGCCATGAAGGACTGAGGGCCTGTGTCTCACTGGTCAAGAGACAGCAGTTCCCCGTGCTCGAGGAAAGACTCAAGACATTCCATGAAAATCACCCGGTAAGTTAGGGACTGGGGACTCATCGCTCATCGCTCATGGCTCATGGCTCACGACTGTTCACTATTCACCATGTGACCGTGCCAGACTAACTAGCTGGAAGGCAAACTTATCAACAAAATTAGCAGAGTTATTAACAAGGCTGCGTTGATATTTTTCTGATTTCACCTTCTATACGGGGCAACTCCATTCTTTTCTTTGTGTGTCGAAAACCGCATGAATGGCTTTCCTTTATAGGTATTGTCTTTGGCTACCGCTTATTTTCTGCCTGTTCCAAAATGTGGAGGCACAGCCAAGCTATTATGATCAAAGGAGCGGAGTAGAAGTTCTCTTCCCTTCCAACCTCAGTATTTTTCCCCATCAGTGGTCGGGCAAAAAGGTAAATCCTGATATTCGTCCGGTCAGGGTTGAAGAGATCGGAAGGCTCGAAGACCTTCTTTCTCATGCCTTCTCAAAATACCCTCTTGACCTGCTTACAACCAATCTCGACAGGGTATATGTTTTAAAGTCTATGAAGTTTTACGGACTTCCTTACGGCGGCACTAATTACCAGCAATCAATTTACCTTAGTGATGACACGGATAATCCCTGGTTCACCGACGATTATATTGAGGAGGTGTTTCATCATGAATTTTCCAGTATCCTGATCAGGAATTTCCCTGACTGTTTTGACAAGACCAGATGGATGTCGCTCAATCCTTCCGATTTCAGGTATGGAAAGGGAGGGGCGGATGCAATTTCAAAAGGTCTGGCCAGCATGGCTCTTGATCCGGCAATGATAGACGAGGGTTTCCTTTCGGAATATTCCACTGCCTCCCTGGAAGAGGATATCAATGTTTTCGCTCAAAACCTGTTCACGGGCGGACGCGAATTCTGGAGGCTTGTCGACCTTAATGATACAATCAGGCAGAAAACACGAATCCTCATCAGTTTTTACCATAAGATCAACCCGGTCTTTACCGAATCCTATTTCAGGAGTTTCTACTACAACACTGCTCAGAGATGAGCCATGAGCCATGAGCGATGAGGCATGAGCGATGAGCGAATACTCAAGGCTAATTATACTTGTTCTAAATTTAACAATACCATCCCCGGATTCGCGGAAATTTCCTAATTTCGCCCTGGTATTTAATCCCTGACCATTAATTATTCTAAGTATGGCTAAGATCAAAGGTGATATCCTGGTAAACGTGGAACGCTGCAAGGGATGCGAGGTATGCATAGCCGCATGTCCTTCTTCAACTATCGCGATGTCGAAAGAAGTGAATGGCAAAGGCTACCATTTTGCCATGAAGGTCAACAACGACTGCACCGGGTGCATGAACTGTGCAATCGTCTGTCCCGACGGTGTGATTACTGTTTACCGCGGAAAGATTTCTGAATAACAATCTTAAATTACATATCTCATGGGTGAATTACGATTGATGAAGGGTAACGAAGCTGTTGCCGAGGCTGCTATCAGGGCAGGCTGCGACGGGTATTTCGGGTATCCTATAACGCCTCAGTCTGAAGTGATGGAATATCTCATGGCTGAAAAACCGCATGAACGCACCGGAATGGTAGTCCTTCAGGCTGAAAGTGAAACAGCTTCCATTAACATGCTTTACGGCGCTGCAGGAACAGGTAAAATGGTGATGACATCTTCATCAAGCCCTGGTATCAGCCTGATGCAGGAAGGCATTTCGTATATGGCAGGAGCTGAACTCCCTGCGGTCATTGTGAATGTAGTTCGCGGAGGCCCCGGCCTCGGGACTATTCAACCCTCCCAGGCCGATTATTTTCAGGCAGTAAAAGGAGGCGGGCATGGAGACTATAAAATGATCGTTCTCGCGCCGGCTTCGGTGCAGGAAATGTGCGATCATGTGAAACTCGGTTTCGACCTTGCTTTCAAATACCGTACACCGGTCATGATACTTTCCGACGGCGCTATCGGCCAGATGATGGAGAAAGTCGTTCTGTTCGATCCTATCCCCCGCCGCACAGAAGAGGAACTGATCAGACAAAATCCCTGGGCTGCAACAGGCAAACCAAAAGACCGCAAACATATTATCATTACTTCCCTTGATCTTGACCCGGCCGGGCAGGAAAGAGTAAACCTGAAACTCCAGGCCAAATACAGGGAAATTGAGAAAAATGAGATATTATACGAAACACTGGGCTGCGAAGATGCCGAATACCTTTTCGTTGCATTCGGACTGTCGGCGCGCATCTGCCAGAAATCCATGGATCTTGCACGCGCCAAAGGAATAAAAGTAGGGCTCTTCAGGCCTGTTACACTTTTCCCCTTCCCGGTAAAGGCAATCAATGACCTTGGCAAAAAGGTCAAAGGCATGCTGGTTGTTGAAATGAATGCCGGGCAGATGATAGAAGATGTAAAGCTGAGTGTCGGATGCAGCATTAAAATTGAACATTACGGACGTTTTGGCGGCATCATCCCAACACCTGACGAAGTCGTGCATGCGTTAGAAACCCAAATTATCGGAGGCTGATTATGGAGGAACCATTTGTAAAAACCGAGATACGCAAGGATGAAAATATCGTTTATAAACGCACCGATCTCCTTGTTGACAGACCATTGAGTTATTGTCCCGGATGCGGACACGGTGTTGTGCACCGCCTGCTGATGGAAACCCTTGAAGAAATGGACATCCAGGATAAAACCATTGGTGTATCTCCTGTTGGATGTTCAGTCCTGGCTTATGACTTCATGAATATCGATATGCTCGGCGCAGCCCACGGACGCGCCCCTGCCCTGGCCACGGCCATAAAACGTCTTTGGCCCGACAGATTCGTGTTTACATACCAGGGCGACGGCGACCTTGCAGCTATCGGCACTGCCGAGACGATCCATGCCTGCAACCGCGGTGAGAATTTCACAATTATCTTTATCAATAACGGCATTTACGGAATGACTGGAGGACAAATGGCCCCCACTACACTTCCGGGCATGAGGTCTTCAACTTCTCCCTACGGACGAGACGTGCAAACCATGGGGCACCCCTTGAAAATCACTGAACTCATATCAAATCTGCCGGGAGTCCATTATGTCACCCGCCAGGCCGTGCATACCCCCAGCCACGTGCGCAAAACCAAAAAAGCCATCCGCAAAGCATTAGAGCAACAGAAAGAAAGCAAAGGCATCGCGTTCATCGAAGTTGTTTCAAACTGCAACTCGGGATGGAAAATGACACCGGTTCAGTCAAACAAGTGGATGGAAGAGAATATGTTCCCCTTCTACCCCCTGGGCGATATTAAAGTTGACGGAAAATTAGTTGAGAAGAAAGAAGTTACAGAAAAGGCTTAATTATGACAGAAGAGATTATCATCGCCGGTTTCGGCGGACAGGGCGTTCTCTCGATGGGAAAAATCCTCGCTTACTCAGGGGTCATGCAGAATAAGGAAGTCAGCTGGATGCCATCCTACGGGCCTGAAATGCGCGGCGGCACAGCCAACGTCACGGTAATAGTCAGCGACGAGCGAATAAGCTCCCCTATCCTGAATTCATTCGATACAGCCATCATCCTGAACCAGCAGTCCCTCGACAAATTCGAGAAAGCTGTTAAACCTGGCGGATTGCTGATTTACGATCCAAATGGCATCACCCGGATTCCGGTGCGCAAGGATATTAATATTTATACAATTGCTGCAGCTGATGAGGCCGGGAAACTTGGCCTTTCCAAGATTTTCAATATGATCGTCCTCGGTGGCTTCCTCAAACTGAAACCCCTGGTTCAACCTGAATTCATTCATAAAGGGCTTGAGAAATCACTTCCGGCACGCCATCACAAACTTATCCCGGATAACGAAAAAGCAATTGAGATCGGGAAAGGACTGATCCAGGCGGTACAGGTAATGAATTAGAATAGCCATGAGCCATGTGTCATGAGCCATGAGTTAATCGGTCCTTCAGTCGTTCAATCAATCTCAGAACCCGGATTCACGCGCAGGGAACTGCAAACCTTCCTCGAGGTCAAGTACGAACAGTACAATACTCCTGCTTTCATAGG
>JAPLDN010000286.1:9521-16319 GCA_026391755.1 Bacteroidota bacterium | reverse complement strand
GTTGCCTGTGTCGGGATGAAAGGTTCCCGCATCCATGGCATAGTAAGGGAGCTTAAAAATGAAAATATCGACGTTATCAATTATACGACCAATCCGTCGCTTTATATACAACGCGCATTGAGTCCTGCAAAAGTCACCTCCATCATCATCAATGAAGAAGAGAAAAAAGCCGATGTGTATATGAAACCCGATCAGGTTTCACTTGCTATCGGTAAAGGAGGTTTCAATATACGCCTTGCCGGAAGGCTTACAGGCTATGAGATCGATGTTTACCGTGATACGGATGTCGATAATGAAGATGTGGATCTCATGGAATTTTCGGACGAAATCGAACAGTGGATCATCGATGAATTCAAGAACATCGGATGCGATACAGCCAAAAGCGTTCTCGATCTGAATGTTGAAGAACTTGTAAAACGTACCGACCTTGAGGAAGAAACGATCAATGAGGTCATTCGCATATTAAAAGCTGAGTTCGAATAAAAATTTATAATTTTGCCGCATGAGTGAAGGCGCAGTAACGGTCAGGTTAAGCAAAGCCGCGAGAGAATTCAATATCGGGATTAGTACCGTCGTGGAATACCTTTCCAAGAAAGGGTTTACCGTAGACCGTGACCCTAATGGCAAGCTCAATGAGGAGATGTACAATCTTCTTAAAAAAGAGTTTGCCACGGAAAAACAGGTGAAGGAGGAAGCCAAGAAAATAGAACTGGCATTTACCTCCCATCAGACAATTACTATCGAGGACAAAAAAAGTGCAACCAAGGAAAGGGAGAAGGAACGCGAGGACCTTTTCATAAAGAATGTTTCACTTGATTACGATAAGCGGCAGATTGAGGTTCCCAAGAAACCCAGGGAAGTCCCTGTTAAGGAGACTGTGAAAGAAACGCCCCCGGTAATCAAACCTGCAGAACCCGAAAAAACTGTCGCTGAAAAAGCAAAACCGTCTGAAAAAGAAGAAAAGAAAGCAATTAAAAAGGTTGCAGTTGAGCTAACCCCTCAGGATAAAGCGGAAGAAACCAAAGCCCCAACAGAGGAGAAGGAAACAAAAAAAGCGGCTGCAAAGTCAAAAGAGGTTACAGTCGAACACCCTGTCGAGCACAAAGAAGAGAAAGCTTCCAAAGGAATGGGGGAATTGAAGATCGTTGGAAAAATGGATCTTGAATCCTTCGAGAAGAAACCTTCCAAAAAGGGCAAGGGTAAGGCAAAAACAGAGGAGCCTGTCGAGCTCCCCGTTGAGGAACCCGCAGCTGTTGAGGTTGTTGAGGTTCAACCGGAACCCGTGACACCTGAGATCGAACCGGAAGAGATTTTACCAACTGTTGTAGGAAGATATCGAGCGCCAGATCAAGGAAACACTCGCCAGGCTGAGTCCTACCGGCAAATCAAAAGCATCAAAATACCGCCGCCAGAAAAGGGAAGAGGTCAGCCAGAAACTGCAACAGGAACAGGAAAGGATTGAAGAAGGCAAAAAAGTGATCAAGGTCACTGAATTTGTAACAGCCAATGAACTTGCCAATATGATGCATGTTGCTGTTACCGAAATTATCTCGACCTGTATGTCGTTAGGCCTTTTTGTATCGATAAACCAGAGGCTGGATGCTGAAACCCTTACCCTTGTAGCGGATGAATTCGGTTACAAACTTGAATTCGTCAGTGTTGAAGTGCAGGAAGCCATCGATGGTCACAATGTGGAAGATAATCCGGATGATATCCGTGACAGAGCTCCAATTGTTACGGTCATGGGCCATGTTGACCATGGTAAAACCAAACTGCTTGACTTCATCCGCTCTACCAACGTGGTTGCGGGCGAAGCAGGAGGTATTACACAGCATATCGGGGCTTACGAAGTTGTGCTTGAGAACGGGAAGGCAATTACTTTCCTTGATACTCCGGGCCATGAGGCCTTTACTGCAATGCGTGCCCGCGGCGCCAAGGTGACCGACGTTGCCATCATTGTAATTGCCGCTGACGAGACGGTAATGCCCCAGACCAAGGAAGCCATCAATCATGCCATGGCAGCAGGTGTTCCCATAGTTTTTGCCATTAATAAAATTGATAAAGCGAATTCGAATCCCGAGAAGATCCGTGAGGAGCTTTCAAAAATGAACATTCTTGTTGAGGAATGGGGCGGCAAATACCAGACCCAGGAGATATCAGCTAAAACAGGTGTGGGTATAGGCATTTTGCTTGACAAAGTACTTCTTGAAGCTGAAATGCAAAACCTCAAGGCCAATCCTTCGCGACTTGCCCTCGGAACAGTTATTGAATCCTCCCTTGACAAAGGGCGGGGCTATGTTGCCAAACTTCTTGTCCAGAACGGGACACTTAAGATCGGTGATATCGTCCTGGCCGGTGCAACCTACGGAAGGGTGAAAGCGATGTACAATGAACGGAACCTGCCGATCAGGGAAGCAGGGCCTTCAGCTCCTCTTCTGATGCTTGGCCTTAACGGGGCACCCCAGGCAGGAGACGGGTTCAACGTAATGACCGATGAAAAAGAAACCAAGAATATAGCGACGAAGCGACTCCAGCTCCAGCGTGAACAGGGTCTCAGAACACAAAAGCACATTACTCTTGATGAGATCGGTCGCAGGATTGCCATCGGGGAATTCAAGGAACTTAATATTATCGTAAAGGGTGATGTGGACGGCTCGGTTGAGGCTCTCTCCGACTCCCTGCTGAAGCTGACCAACGAAGAGGTCGCCGTTAATGTGATCCATAAATCAGTGGGGCAGATCACCGAATCGGACGTCCTGCTTGCTTCTGCATCCAATGCCGTCATCGTCGGTTTCCAGGTCCGCCCATCAGTAAGCGCACGCAAACTGGCTGAAGCAGAGCAGATCGATATCCGTCTCTACTCTATCATTTACCAGGCCATCGAAGAGATCAAATCGGCTATTGAAGGGATGCTTTCACCCGAGATCGAGGAAAAGATCACATCCAATATCGAGATCAGGGAAGTGTTCAAGATCACCAAGGTTGGCACTGTTGCAGGTTGTATGGTGCTCGACGGAAAGATCACCAGGCAAACTACCATCCGTGTAATCCGCGACGGTATTGTTGTTTATACAGGGAAACTAGGTTCTCTCAAGCGATTCAAGGATGATGTCAGGGACGTGAGTTCGGGCTTTGAATGCGGCCTGAATATCGACAACTTCAATGATATCAAGGTAGGCGACATCATCGAGGGTTACGAACAGATCGAGATCAAGAGAAAACTTTAAAAAGCCATGAGCCATAAGCCATGAGCCAAGAGTGATTTTTACCTTAAGAAGATTTAAAGCTTATTTTCTTTGCAGGGTCTGCAGCCTGTCAGGTCCAATGGATACCGTGTCAATAGGCAATTCCACAAAATCCTCAATGAATTTAATGTAATTCTTCAGGGGCAGGGGCAGGCTGGCCATGGACGTATTTGAGTTCAGGTCGGTATTCCACCCTTCCATTTCAGTATATTGCGGTTCAAGTCCCTGGGAAGAAAGTTCAAAAGGATATGAACTGAGCAGCTTTCCTGATTCCTTATACGCATTACAAACACTGAGTTTCTTAAAAGGATTCAGTACATCAGCCTTCATCATGATAAGGCTGTCGACCCCGTTAAGCATGATGGAATAACGGAGAGCAGGCAGGTCAAGCCAGCCGCAACGCCTGGGTCTTCCGGTAGTCGAGCCGAATTCTTTTCCGCCCGTCCTGAGATTGTCACCGGTTTCGTTTTCAAGCTCGGTAGGGAACGGTCCGCTCCCCACACGGGTGCAATAGGCCTTAAACACACCGAATACTTTCCCGATAGTATGGGGTGAAACTCCAAGCCCGGTGCAAACCCCTGCTGCAACAGTGCTTGAGGAGGTAACAAAAGGATATGATCCAAAATCCACATCAAGCATTGTACCCTGTGCACCTTCGGCAAGGACCGAACGCCCTTCAACAAGGCATTTGTTAATAAACACCTCCGCGTCGACGACCTTAAGGTCTTTCATTTTCTCAATGGTTTCGAACCACTGGGCTTCATAATCACCAAAGGAGAGCCCGTCAAGCGTAAAACTTGCCAGGTTAAAACCGTAGGAACTCACGGTTCTCAGATGCAGCTCCTTCAGGCTTTCGTACATTCTCCTGAAACCGGGATAGCAAATATTGCCAACCCTGATCCCGTTCCTGGCATATTTATCTGTATAAGTGGGGCCGATACCTTTCAGGGTAGACCCGATCTTCGCATCTTTTTTGGCGCTTTCATAGGCCGCATCGAGCAAACGATGAGTAGGCAGGATCAGGTGGGCGCGGTTCGCGATTAACAGATTTTCCCAAGGTTTCATGCCGGCTTCACTTAGCTTGCCGATCTCCCTGAACAGGATAACAGGGTCGATGATCACCCCGTTACGAATGACTTTCATCGAATTTCTATGAAATATACCCGAGGGGATGGTATGCAGAATGAATTTCTTACCGTCAAACTCAATGGTGTGCCCTGCATTTGGGCCTCCCTGGAATCGTGCAATGACATCATACCTGGGTGAAAACACATCCACAATCTTGCCTTTGCCTTCGTCCCCCCACTGGAGTCCGAGGATTACATCAACCTTCATCTGAAATCAGTTTATTTTTTAACCCTGGCCTGACCGTAAAAAGTAAGAGAATAACTTGTAACTTCAACATTGAAAATCTTTTCAACCTGGTCCCTGATCTCCTCAACACGGGGATCATAGAATTCAAGCACTTCGCCGCTGTCATTAAAAATAAAATGATCATGCTGTTTGAAAAGATTCGACTTCTCAAACTGAGCATAATTTGTCCCGAACTGGTGCCGGGTTACAAGCCCGCAGTCAAGCAATAATTCAATTGTATTGTACAAGGTGGCACGGCTTACCCTGTATTTGTGGTTTTTCATCCGGATATAAAGCGTCTCGATATCGAAATGACCTTCGGTAGCATATATTTCCTTCAGTATTGTATACCTCTCAGGTGTTTTCCGGTGGCCGTGCTTTTCAAGATATTCTGTAAAGAGCTTACGAACATTTTCAAAGGTATCTTCGGATGGCTTCTTCATTATTATTGGAAATTTCGAGTAAAGGTATAAAATTAAAATTATTTAGAACAAATAAAAATTAAAAATTAATCCACCCTCCTTACCGATGTTACCCCTTCAATGTCTTTCAGCTTCTCCAATACATTCTCTAAAGTATTCGCATCCCTCACGAAAAGCCTGATCTGTCCTTCGGTGATCCCGTTATCGGCCTGAATATTAAACGACTGGATATTAAGATTCATCTCATTGGAAATAATCCTTGTAATTTCGTTGATAAGCCCCTTTTTATCGATGCCATTCACACGCACACAGGTAAGGAAAGATATAAACTCATTGTTGGTCCAGTTAAGCTTGACAAAACGGGTCCCAAACTGGGATACCATCTCCAGTGCTTTGGCGCATTTCGTCCGGTGTATCATCATCGGGCTTTGACCGGATGCGATTAGTCCTATCACATCATCCCCCGGGATGGGGTTGCAGCAGGTCGACACCTGGTATCCGTATTGGGTCACATCGCCCTGGACTTCTTCCGCCTTATAAACCGGTTTTAGATCACCGGAATTTCCAATCATGATTTCCGGTTCATGCGGAAGTATCTCCTTGTCCTTCCTGGTGGACCTGGAAATATAGTTTATCCAACCGTTTCTATAATTAGAAGCCGCAAATATCTTGACATCTTTAATCCCTATCTTGTCCGTTGCAGCTGAATAATAAAGATCCACAAGTGTTGGGAAATTATTGACAGTCTGGAATTGCCTTATCTGTTCGGGTGGTTGATAGGCAGAAGTTTCTTGTCAACTTTAGCGCCAATGCAGTTATTTCCCAATTCGGAATGAATTGCATAGGCAAAATCCAGCACTGTAGAATTGGCAGGCAGTATCCTCATTTCACCTGAAGGGGTAAACACCGAAATTTCATCCAGGAAGAAGAAACCTTTTACATCGTCAATAAAGGAAATTGCATCGGCATCAGGCGACTCGATCATCTCCTTTATCCTGTCGAGCCAGTTGTCCAGTTTGCTGCTGATATTAAAGGATTCCTTATACTTCCAGTGGGCCGCATACCCCCTTTCGGCAACCTCATCCATTCTTTTCGACCTTATCTGTATTTCTACCCAGTGCCCGGTATGTCCCATCACAGTTGTATGAAGAGCTTCGTAGCCGTTTGCTTTAGGGATGGAAATCCAGTCTCGTAACCTGTCCATGTTCGGGAGGTAATGATCCGTGACAATTGAATATACCTTCCAGCAGTCAGATTTCTCACTCTCAATCATGGTATCGATTACGATACGGATAGCAAAAATATCATAGATCTCCTCGAACGGGACCTCCTTCTTCTTCATTTTTTGCCAGATAGCGGCAATCGACTTTTCCCTTGCTTTAATGTTAAATTTAAATCCTTGCTGTATAAGGTCTTTTCGTATGGGATGTATGAATTTACTGACAAACCGGCTGCGTTCCCTGGCCGAAGACCTGAGTTTTCCTGTGAGGCTCTCATAAACATCAGGCTCTGTATATTTCAGGGCAAGATCCTCAAGTTCACTTTTAATGGCATGAAGACCGAGCCGATGAGCCAGTGGGGAATACAGAATGATTGTCTCAGAAGAAATTTTAAGCTGTTTTTCAACGGGCAGGGCGTCGAGGGTCCTCATATTATGAAGACGATCGGCCAGTTTTATAAGGATCACCCTTACATCATCGGAAAGAGTCAGCAACAGCCGTTTGAAATTCTCGGCATGGATAGCGGTGGTCCTTTGGTCAAAAATACCTTTGATCTTG
>JAPLDN010000286.1:0-9498 GCA_026391755.1 Bacteroidota bacterium | reverse complement strand
AGGGCATCGATGATGGAAGCGACCTTATTACCGAATAAACCCCTTATATCCTCCAGGGTATATTCAGTATCCTCAACAACATCATGAAGCAGGGCACATACTACCGAAGTGGCTCCAAGACCTATCTCTTCAACACAGATCGTGGCTACCCCCAGAGGATGAAAAATATAGGGTTCCCCGCTTTTCCGTCGCATATCTTTATGGGCTTCAAGAGCGAGCCGGAAAGCTTTCCTGACAATTTTCCGGTCCTCAGGGTTCCTCGGCTTCCATAACCTCAACAGGTTCCTGTAGCGTTTTAGTATTTCCTGGTTCTCTGTTTCCAGAATAGTTGTAGCCATCATAGGTATAGCACTCAATAGTTCTGCAAAAATAAAGTAAAATTTAGAATGATTTGAAATAAGATTTGGGCTGAAAGGCTGAAGCCTGACCTTTAAAATTAGTACTTTTGGGATTCCATTCAATTCGACTCATGTCCCGATACCCGATATATAGTTGCCGGAGTTTACTGTTACTGGCCCTCTTATATCTGCCTGACTGCCTTCTTGCCACCCATCAGCGGGCTGCCGAGATAACCTTCAGGCATGTGGGTGCGACAACCTATGAAATTACCCTGATCTCCTATACCTATACTTTAAGCCCTGTAAACGCATCCAGGGATTTCCTGCAGATTAACTGGGGAGACGGCACAGCCGATTTGATTCCCAGGGTCCAGTCTGTCTTTATGCCCGACACGATACGTTATAATAAATATGTTGGGCAGCATACATTTTCAGGCCCGTCCACTTACATAATTTCATGCGAAGACCCCAACAGGAACTTCGGGATCATGAACATCCCCAATTCTGTAAACATACCTATGTTTATTTATTCGGAACTTACCATCAGCCCGTATATGCAGTATGACAATTCACCTGTCCTCCTCATCCCCCCGGTTGACAACGCATGTGTTGGCCAGCCATTCTACCATAATCCCGGAGCTTATGACCCCGATGGCGACAGTCTGTCCTTTAAGCTTGTGACCTGCCTTGGTTTCCATGGCATGCCTATCCCCGGTTATACCCTTCCTCTCCCTGCCAATTCCTGTCATATTAACCCTGTTACCGGTGATTTTTCCTGGATAAGCCCTGAACAACAGGGTGAATATAATATTGCCATACTTATTGAGGAGTGGAGAGACGGGATCAGGATTGGTTCTGTTGAAAGGGATATGCAAATCCACGTTGTCAGCTGCAATAACCGCCCGCCTGTCATAGACTCCATTGCTGATACCTGTGTTGAAGCAGGCCACAATCTTCGTTTCCCTGTCAATGCGCATGACCCTGACACTAGCGACATTGTAACCCTTACTGCAATCGGCGGCCCATTTGTGCTTACCCCCAGCCCTGCATACATGGAGCCCGACACAGCCCAGGGCAAGGAGCATGTTACAAGTATATTTCACTGGCCCACCGTTTGCCAGCATGTTAAGAAAAACCCATACCATGTATATTTTAAAGCACAGGACGACGGCTCCCCGGTCAGGCTGGTTGATATTAAATCTATGAATATCCTGGTGATAGGCCCAAGACCGGTAAACCTGGCAACGGCCCCTGCCGGGAATACCATTAACCTTACATGGAACCCATACTCCTGCACCAACGCAAAAGGATTTTATATTTACCGCAAATCGGATTCCACTGGCTATGTCCCTGCTTACTGCCAGACCGGGGTACCTGCCTACCTGGGTTATACAAGGATTTCGAAGATCAACGACATCAACGCAACAAGTTTTCTTGATGACAACCAGGGCTCTGGACTGAACCGGGGACTCAAATACTGCTACCTGGTGACTGCTTTCTTCCAGGATGGAGCCGAAAGTTATGCTTCCAATGAAGCTTGCGCCGAATTAAAAAAAGATATTCCCATCATAACAAATGTCAGCATTAAAACTACTGATATCAACCAGGGTTCCCTTTACCTGGCCTGGTCCAAACCAAGCCAGCTTGACACCATCCAGGCACCGGGTCCTTATAAATACCTCATCTTCCGGTCCAGGTCTGACAATCCATCTCAATTCAGCCTTATTGATTCCCTCTTTAACCTGAACGATACCCTGAAAACCGACACCATGCTGAACACGGTCGGGTATTCCTATCGTTACAGGCTAGACCTTTACAACCTTACTCCAGGTAACCATTTCTTTATCGGCTCCTCACAGCCTGCTTCTTCAATGTACCTGACCCTTTCACCTTCGGATAAGAAAATGCGGCTGCACTGGACTAATGATGTTCCCTGGAACAACAACAGTTTTGCAATATTCCGGAGCGGTAATTTTGACAGCGGCTACGACTCGGTTGGATTTTCTTTAATCCCTTTCTATGTCGACCGCGGGCTGTTGAACGGGAACACTTACTATTACAAAGTAAGGAGCAGGGGAAGTTATACTTCGGGAGGATTTGTGAATCCAATTATAAATCTTTCCCAGAAAACAGGAGGCATCCCTGTCGACAACGACCCTCCTTGTCCACCGATACTAAGCGATTCGGTTATCTGCAAGGAGTTTACAAATTACCTGCACTGGCGAAACCCCCGTGACACCTGCGGGACCGACATTGCCAGGTATTATATTTATTTCAGCCCTTCATCGGGAATAAAGCCGGCCCTGCTCGATTCAATTATGAACCCATTCGACACTGTTTACATTCACAAACAGCCGAACTCTGTCGTGGGTTGCTATAGTATAATTGCTTGTGATTCGGCAGGTAACCGCAGCGATTTCAGCAATACCCTCTGCGTGGATAATACTGCCTGCCCGCTGTATACCCTGCCAAATTTCTTCACACCAAACGGAGACGGGTTCAATGACTTGTTTGTTCCCATCACGAATTCATCGGTAGATCATGTGGATATGGTGATCTTTAACCGCTGGGGAAAGGTGGTTTACAAGACATCTGATCCCGCGATCAACTGGGATGGCAACGATTGCAATACCAAATCTGCATGTGCCGACGGCACCTACCTGTTTATCTGTGATGTTTACGAAATAACCCTCTCGGGGATACAACAAAGGACGATACAGGGGAGCATCACGTTGCTGCGCTAACCGGGAACTGGGTGCTGGGCTCTAGGCTCTGGGATCAAGACCTTACCTTGTGCCTGGTACCCAGTACCCAGAGTCTAGTGCCTCAAACCGGCTCCCGATTCCCGAATTTTTTACTACCTTTGCACCTGTGAAAAATATCCGCAATTTCTGTATTATAGCCCATTATGATCATGGGAAATCAACTTTAGCCGACTGGCTTCTGGAGATAACAGGTGCAATATCCGAACGGGATTACCAGAACCAGGTTCTGGATGATATGGATCTTGAACGTGAACGTGGGATTACAATTAAAAGCCACGCCATCCAGATGAATTATAAGCATGAAGGACAAGATTATACCCTGAATCTCATCGACACTCCGGGTCATGTTGATTTTTCTTATGAGGTTTCCCGTGCCATTGCTGCCTGCGATGGAGCGTTGCTTGTTGTTGATGCTACCCAGGGCATCCAGGCTCAGACCATTTCGAATCTTTACCTTGCTATCGATCACAACCTCACTATTATACCAGTTCTGAACAAGATCGACATGGAGGCGGCAATGGTTGAAGAAGTGAAGGACCAGATAGTTGACCTGCTCGGTTGTGAACGTGAAGAAATCATTGAAGCAAGCGCAAAGGTAGGAATTGGTATCGACCGTATATTAGAAGAAATTGTTTTTAAAATACCAGCCCCGAAAGGCAGTCCTGATGCTCCTCTCCAGGCCCTGATCTTTGACTCCCTTTACAATTCCTTCCGCGGGATTATCGCCTACTTCAGGATTTTTAACGGAAGTATCCGTAAAGGCGACCATGTGAAGTTTGTTGCAACCGGACAGGAATATGATGCAGATGAAGTCGGCATTCTGCGCCTCAAGCAGGAACCCAGGGAAGAAGTTTTTACAGGCGATGTTGGGTATATCATCTCGGGTATAAAATCAAGTAAGGAAGTGCAGGTGGGTGATACCATCACCCATGTTGGCGAACCCTGCGACAAAGCCGTTGAAGGGTTTCGCCCTGTAAAGCCCATGGTATTCGCAGGCATCTACCCTACCGATGCCGACGATTATGAAGAATTGCGCGATGCCCTTGAGCGGCTAAAACTTAACGACGCCTCTCTTACTTTTGAACCTGAGGCATCAGCAGCCCTGGGTTTTGGCTTCCGCTGCGGGTTTCTCGGGCTCCTGCATATGGAGATCGTCCAGGAACGCCTCGACCGTGAGCATGACATGGATGTGATCAACACCGTGCCTAACGTATCCTATAAAGTATTTACCAATAAAGGCGAAGTGCTGGATGTGTATAATCCGTCGGGACTCCCCGAACCGAATTACATCGAGCATATGGAAGAACCGTATATCACAGCGAACATAATCACAAAAGCAGAATATATAGGACCCATCATCAAACTCTGCATGGATAAACGGGGGACCCTTAGAAACCAGGTCTACCTCACAACCGACCGTATCGAGCTCACAGCCGATCTGCCTCTGGGGGAAATCGTGTTTGATTTTTATGACAAGCTGAAAAGCATTTCCAAAGGTTATGCTTCCTTTGACTACCATCCTATCGGATATCAGAATGCCGACCTGGTAAAACTTGACATCCTGCTTAACGGTGAAATCGTGGATGCTTTATCGGCCCTGATCACCAGGAACAACGCGTATGACTTCGGACGAAAGTTCTGTGAAAAATTAAAGGAATTCATCCCCCGTCAGCAGTACGATGTGGCCATCCAGGCTGCAATCGGCGCAAAAATTATTGCCCGTGAAACCGTCAAAGCCCTCAGGAAAGATGTTACGGCCAAGTGTTACGGAGGCGATATCACACGAAAGCGGAAACTCCTCGAGAAACAGAAAAAAGGCAAGAAACGCATGCGGCAGATTGGTAACGTAGAAGTTCCCCAGAAAGCGTTCCTGGCCGTATTGAAACTGGATTCCTGACGCGGGATAACGAGATGCGGGATAACGGGATATATTCCCGGTTCCCGGTTCACGGCTCACGATTCCCGGTTCCCGGTTTTAAAATCCCAGCAACGTTATCCCCATTGTCCATGGGAAAAGCTTCGGCCCCTGGTTATCCTGGAACATAGGAGTAAGTGAATAAGTCGCAAACAAATTCAGGAAAGACCAGCCAATCCTGAACGACGCATCAAGTTTAAACGGGCTTAGGTGATAGGCCCCGTGTGAGCGTACCACATTGTCCCCTACATAGTAGGATGCCAGCCTGCTGCCTTTGTCATCAACAAGGTAGTAAGTCTGATCAATACTGTTGTATTTCTGCTTCGTATAGGATCCAAGGCGCACCCCTCCTATCAAACCAACTGAAACATGGAAACTGTTCAGCTTGCGTTTTGCGTTTGTCTGGAACTCGAACAAGAGAGGAATATTCAGGTAACATACAAAAAGCTTGTTCTGCTTCAGACCGACATAATTATTGTTCACGTCCTTGACCTTGTATGCAACAAGCTGTGAACTGTCGGGGATCATGACATAACTATCCGTGAAATAATAATTACTTAACTGAAAACCAAGGCCCGAGGTAAAACCCAGCTTGTTCCTGGCAATATTCACATTGAATTCAAAAGGGTTTAGGTTAACCACCATCGAACGGGCGGTATTCATATTCATATAAGGATACTTCGGATCGAAGTTCATATTGAAATTACTGTTCACATATCCGTTGAGGCCAAGTTCCACTCCGGCCCAATGACCGTTGTATTTACCTTTACGTGCGAACGGACATGGAGGAAATTCACTCCAGTTTGTCATTTCTTTTTTAAATTCCTTCGTCCTTACATAGACTACCATTGAATCCTTCCCGATTTTCTTTATGGTCACACCCTGCATTTCAAACTTTGAAGAATCGCTGCAGGAATGATGCTTATGTTCTTGTTTATCCTGCGTATACCCCGAAAGCGGGATCAATCCCGCCATCATCAGAACAATTAAAAAAGTTCCTGGTCTTTTCATATTGTTGAATTTAAATGATTTTACTTGAAACAATGTGGTATAGACGAAGCCGGAATCAAAATGTTACAGTTACAGGATGCAGGATGCAGGATGAAAGATGTTGAATATCCCGTATCCCGTATCCTGCATCTTCAATCCCGTTTTTTTAATCACCAAAGAACCTGCTTTCAAAATTCACCAGATATAATTTCTTGGTTGCCCGTGTAACCGCGGTATACAGCCAGCGTAAAAATTCGGTATTCAGCATACGTTCGGTCACATACCCCTGGTCAATAAATACCGTATCCCATTGCCCGCCCTGGGTTTTATGACAGGTAAGCGCATAGGCAAATTTCACCTGGAGGGCATTAAAATGCGGACTGAGTTTAACTTTCTCCACTTTTTCTTTTCTGGTAGGCAGGTCGGCATAATCTTCCATGACCGTTTGGAACAGCCTGTTGTTTTCCTGCTGCGGAAGTGCAGGTGAATCGGCCATAAGGGTATCCAGGATAATCTTCACATCCAGCTCCTTTTCATCAGGATAATCGAGAAAACGGATAGTGACATCAGCAAACCTGAAACCATAAAGATCCTCGGTATTCCTTATCCTGACCAGTTCAACGATATCCCCGTTCGCGATGAACCCGGCAGGAGATTCAGGGGGGAGCCAGAAATAGTTATTCTTGACAACCATGAGGTAATCTCCCGTTGATATCTCCCCGTCGAAGAACAGGATCCGGTTCCTGATTTCCCGGTTGAAGATATTGGCCCGCTTATTGGACCTGCAGATCACCACATTATTATCCTTGCCCGCTCCCGAAAAGGCCCTGTTCAACATTTCTTCAAGTTCAGAGCTGTTTATCCTGACTACATCGCTGAAATTTTTCAGGTTGAAAAGCGGGAAAGTAACTTTCTTCTCAGGAATCTCATTCCTGATCAGCGTAGCATTCTCAAGTATTCCCGACTCCCTGCTCTGGCGTACCACCTCGGTAAGCTCATCTTCATCTATTTCGAGACTGTATGCCTGTTTAAGGAAGCCTGTGTCGAGGGCCGGGCTTTCATCCAGTCCCACGGGGGGAAGCTGGGCCGTATCGCCTATGAACAGGATCCTGCAATTCTCTCCCGACTGCACGTAGGCAAACAAGTCATCGAGAAGGTTTCGGGTCGAGAACAGCTGGCCTTCAGCCTTGGTTACATGCGGGATCATGCTGGCCTCGTCAACCACGAACAAGGTATGTTTATGGTGGTTTTTCTGGAGCCTCATTACAATATTTCCTTCTTTTGAGGTCCATGCAAAATATATTTTACGGTGGATGGTGTGAGCGGGAAGGCCTGTATAACTCGAAAGAACCTTCGCTGCCCTCCCCGTTGGCGCCATCAGTACAATGCGCTTCCCCATTTTCGGCAGAACATTCACCAGGGCTTTTACAACAGTGGTCTTACCGGTTCCCGCATACCCTTTTAATACAAACAGGGCATTCGTTTTTTTCCATCCCAGGGTGAGAAAAACAGCGAGATTGCCCATAAGCCTCCTCTGGCAGCCGGTAGGTTCATATGGAAACTCCTGCACCAATGTGGATATGACCGATTTCACATCCATATCAGGACTTATTCGTAGCGGAGAGATTCAATTGGGTCGAGGTTTGCAGCTTTCCTTGCAGGGATGATACCCGAAAGAAGAGCGACAAAAAAGCAAAGTACAACGCCGGTAAATATCCATACCCAGGGAATTATAAAGGCGCTGCCTATTAATAGTGAGATCACATTGCCTATCAGTATCCCAAGGGTAATCCCAAGCGCGCCTCCTAATTGTCCGATGACAACCGCTTCAACAAGAAACTGGTTTCGTATCACCCTCCTGGTAGCGCCAATAGCCTTGCGTATCCCGATTTCACGGGTCCTCTCGGTTACCGAGACCAGCATGATGTTCATCAGTCCGATAGCTGCTCCCATTAGCGTGATCAGTCCGATGAGGGTTGCCGCATACGTCACATATTTGATGTTTTCTATCAGCATCTTGGCGATATTATCGCTTTTGGTGATCTCAAAAGTATTTTCTATGCCTACCGGGACTTTACGTATGCTGCGGAATATTCCGCTGGCTTCGCCCACCGCGGGATCTACCAGGTCGGGCCTCTTGGCCATCACATTGATGGTAAATGAAAGATTAGGTCTTGGGAACTCTTTCCTGCAATTGTTTAACGGTATCAGGGCATTCCTGTCCCCGCTGAACCCCATGCTCGAACCCTTGGATTTCAGCAATCCTATAACCCGGTATTTCCCCGGGCCTATTGAGACCATCTTATCTAAAGGATTTTCATTATTTTTAAACAGGCTCTTTACAACGTCCGCTCCGAGTATGCAGACCGAAAGCCCCTCTGCAATTTCATTGCCCGAGAAATTCCTGCCCTTTTCAACCTCGTCGCCGGAAGTTATAATATAGTCCTCATCGGTACCCATGACACGGGTATTCGGATTGGTTTTATTCGAACCGTATTTAAGTGTCACCCCGAAAGAGGCAAACATAAATACCGCTGTGTTTGCAGGAAGGTCAAAGCGCTTTTTAAACTCCATGGCCTGGGCATAAGTGATTGGATCATATCGCTTTTGAACCTGGTTGTCGCCTCCAATATGCACATTCATGCTGCGGTTCCTGATAGTAAACGTATTAGACCCCATCATCGAGAAGTTCTGGGTGAGATAGTATTTGATGGAATCGGTAGCCGTAAGAATACCTACCAGGGCCATGATGCCGAAAGCAATGATAAGAATGGTCAGAATGGTCCTGAGAAGATGGCTTTTAATGGAATCCAGCGAGATTTTAACATTTTCAAGAGCAAGTGAGTTTTTCATGTGTTGATTTCTTTTTTTCCGAATGCACCCCCCGCCAGATGTCGAGGTTTTGCTGCGGTATGTGTTTTTTGATGTAATCAAGTCCCTCTTCGCTGGCAAGAACCGAAACAAGATGGATATGTTTTGGCTTCCCTCTCAGCATCAAATCCCTGAAAGTATTGACAATGGATGTCCCCGAAGCAAGCATGGCATCGCAAATGATAAGAACTTTGTCGTTCAGGTCGGGGACTTGTGAATATTCCACATTGATTGTAAACGAACCATCCTTATGGGTTTTCCGGTGTGCCGAAATAAAGGCATTGTCGGCATGGTCAAAATAATTCAGAAACCCTGGTGAAAAGGCAATCCGGCCCTCAGGATAACGGCGAGGACAGGGTTCTCGACAAGCACAGGCACCATGGCAAACCCAAGAGGAGTCGCAACTTCTTTTTCAACATAGGCCATTTGCCTGCTTATTTCGTAAGCAAAGATCTCCCCTATCCGTTCAAGGTTGAACCTGAACCTCAGGCGGTCCTTCTGGATTTCTGCATCCCGGATCTCCGAAATGAAAACATTCAGTATCGAAGGGGTATTTGACAAAATATGGATCATGGCCTTTTGTTTGGTGATTTTGACAAATGTACCTATTTTACTCTCT
>JAPLDN010000046.1 GCA_026391755.1 Bacteroidota bacterium | reverse complement strand
CATCGATCTTAGCAATTTATCTGAAGGAGTTTATTTCATCAGGATAGGTAAAGACCGGAACGGGAAGGTGCAGAAGATCATTAAAACCCTGTAATGTTTGTACCCTCCAGGTATTTCAGCCAGGGTGCGGAGCGGTCTTTTTCATTCTGATAGCAAGCCATTTTCCCTGAGTACATAACTGCAATACAATAGTTTGAATGATTACAACCGGAGATAAAAATTTCTCCGGTTTTTATTTTGTTTATGAATGCAGGATCATGAATAAGGGCGCGGGCAATCTGCACAAATTCAAAACCCTCACCCAGGACTTTTTCAATACCGGCTTTAGATACCAAACCTCCAACATATACCAAAGGCAATTTCACCGATTTCCTGATTCGCCTGGCATCTTCAAGAAAATACATTTCACCATACGGTTCCGGTTTGATTAATATGTTCCCAAACCATCTGACAAATGGTTTCATCCATTTCTCATGCATGTATTGGGCCATGATTTTAACCGGCATCCGCCCCCTCATGACATACATAGGAGCCTTGCTGACGAAACCACCACTTAGTACTAGAGCATGAACCCCCATCTTTTCAAGAATATTTGCCACTTCAACAGATTCGTCGAGCTCCATGCCCCCCCTGAACCCATCGCGAAGGTTCATTTTTACAAGGACTGCAATATCAGAGCCGGCAGCTTCCATGACTGCCGAGATCACCTCTTTCATAAAGCGGCTCCTGTTTTCAAACGACCCTCCGTATTCATCTTTTCGTTTGTTCGTGTATGGCGAAAGAAACTGGCTTATAAGGTAGCCGTGTCCCGCATGCACCTCGACCGCATCGAAACCACTCTCTCTTGCCAGGTTTACTGCCTGCCCGAAATCTGCAACCACGCTAAGGATCTCGCTTTTTTTCATAGCCCTAGGCCATGTTGGTCCGTATAAGTTAAACTTTCCCGAAGGTGATAAACATACCCTGCTTACCGAGGTTTTAGCCATCTGTCCGCAGTGGCCGATCTGAATAGCCACCGCAGCTCCTGACTTATGCACAGCATCGGTAAGGGACCTGAGTCCGGGAACTGCTTCCCTTCTCAGCCAAAGCTGGTGTTCAAACGAAAGCCCGCTTTGAGAAACGGCTGCATAGGCCACCGTGGTCATTCCAATCCCTCCGCCGGCAACGTCTTTGTGATAGTTCAACAAATCATCCGAAACCATATGCCCGGGGCACATGCCTTCGAAAGCAGCAGATCTGATTGAGCGGTTTCTGAGGGTCAGCGGACCAAGCCGGCAAGGTGTAAACAAAAGTTCGGTCATCGGTAGTAAAAGAGTTAATTTTTCAGAACTTTGAGAAACTTATTCCCCGGTCTGCTAAGATATTAAAAACAAAAATATGTTCATGAAACCGATCTGCTTTTCAATCTTCTTCATTCTTGTGTTGCTTGCTGGAACGCTTAACGCCCAGCAAACGAAGAAGAATCCGTACAACCTGAATATCATTTCAAGCGCGGCAGCATATTCCGGCCTTGTAGCAAAGGACAGCCTTAAACGGCTTGTTGATCTTCAGAAAGTCGTGAAAGGGCTCGTCCTGGATATACGATACGCCACGAGTAATAATTTTACTCACAAAAAGGTTTATACTTCGGCCTGCGCTTTTGGGAGGCTGAAAGTAGCCAGGGCGCTTGAAGCAGTTGAGCTTGAATTATCCAAACAAGGTCTCGGGCTCAAGGTTTACGATGCCTACAGGCCTTATGCTGCAACCTTGCTTTTCTGGGATATCATTCATGACACAGCATATGTCGCTTCTCCTGTCACAGGATCAAGGCATAACCGCGGATGTGCGGTGGATGTGACCCTGGTAGAACTGAAGACAGGGAAGGAACTTGAAATGCCAACACCTTTTGATGATTTTAGCGCCAGGGCGGGTGCCGCTTATCAGCAGATTCCTGAAGATGCAAAGCAAAACAGGCAGCTTCTGATAACAACCATGTTAAAATATGGTTTCACGGTTTATCCAAGCGAGTGGTGGCATTTTGATTTTAAGGGCTGGAAAGATTTCGAGCTTATGGACCTATCCTTTGAAGAGCTCGACAGTATTAAGAACTAAAGTGAAGGGGGTTATCAATTCATCCCTCTTTGTTTCCTGATCTCCTCGTAGGCTGCACTTATCTTCTGAAATTTTTCCGTTGCAGCGCGTTTAATGTCGTCGCCCAGTTGTGCAACCATATCAGGATGATGTTTTTTTGCCATCTCCCGATAAGCTTTTTTAACCTCTTCTTCAGTGGAACCGGGGGTTATTTCAAGTACAGTATAGGCCCAGTTTGTATCTTTCACAAACATCGCTTTAACCGAAATAAAATCCTGGTGACTCAGCCCCATATACCCGGCGATTGTTTCAATTACCAAAACCTCATCGGGATGATATTCCCCATCGGCTGCAGCAATACCAAACAGGAAGTGAAGAAGGGTTAGTTTAGATGAGTAATCCATATATTGGCCTACCTGGGAACTTACCTCCTGCAGTTGAATTTCCTGTTTCAGTATTTCACGGAGTATCAGCATAAGGCGCGCACCTTCTTCTTCTCCAAACTGGCGGATGAAAAAGCTCCTTACATAATCGAGCTCCGATTTAACGATCTTATTATCGGCCTTCATGACTGCGGCTGATAACACTAACAGGCTCATTGAAAAATCGCCACTGGGGGTTCCCCGGTATGCATAAGTGCCTTTACTCATTCCTTCGAACATCGACCCCAGTGCAAATCCGAGTATCCCTCCTATTGGTCCGCCGAAAACCCAGCCAAGCCCGCCTCCGACCCATTTGCTGTAGCCACCCGAAGAAGAAGTCTGAAAAGGACCCCTTGCGGAATCAGGGGCATCGGCAGGCCTGTCAGGCCGGCTACCGCCTGAGGCCCCAGCAGAACTGCCCGGTTTTTTACGCATGGTCAGAACGGCATAAATAACTACGATAAGCAGGATTATGGCAATCAGTTTTCCCATATTTTTTCAGTTTTGATATCAGATATCCGATATCATTTCAGCTTCATTTAATATTTTCCGAAACAGGGAGGCCGAATTCCTCGGTCATTTTAATACCCAGGTCTTCCAGGGCATTCAAAACAGGTTCATAAATTGCAGGGATAACCGGGATATGAACACCTTTTTCACGGATCTCCCCTTTAAGTATCATCTCAACACCGATGGCTGCCGGCAGGGCAACCGTGCGGGCAATGGAGGTGTCGGTCGAAGGTGAACCGAAATCCAGCATGCGCGAACGGACCACTTCCTTACGCCCATCGGAATAAGCTGCCAGGAAAGTATGTTGCAATACGACCATATCCCTTTCGTCTTCAGCCAGGCCCATTTTCTTTATCATCAGATCCGAAACAACTTCAAACGTGCTGTCGGTCTTCCGGTTCATGGGCTTGTCTTCAAACAATCCGAGCCATTCCAATGAATCAAGAGCATAAGAGTCAACAGGAATGCCGAGGCAGCCGGCCACGTCAAATCGTATATTCCTGTTTGCGATTCCAGGTTTATAACCCAGGTTCTTCATTTGTTTCCCGATCAGGTCGGCATAACTCATCCCCGACATATCCCATTTCTCATAGGAAATAAGGCCGAGCTGTTTGATAATATTCAGGCTCTCGCACCATCCTTTAAATCGGAAGGTGCCACGGTAAACAGTCTGGGCTTCCGGTATTCCGTAAATATCCCTGTATGCAAGAGAATCACGGTTGGGGTAGACTTCAAGACGCCCGACTTCAGGGAAATCGACTTCAAAAGGGTAATTGAACAGTTCTTTAGAAGGGACATTGACAATCTTACCGTGTTTAAGGAAAAGTGCATCGTTATTACCGGCCATGACAACCCCTTTGGGACTCCATGAAAACTTATACCTGAATGGATTATCAGCGGCTTCAGGAGCGGGAAGGGCCCCGCAGACGCTGTAGAATTCAAGGACTGCCCCTCCTTTTGCGTGAATGTTGTCGATGATGCGCATGGCCGACATATGGTCGATACCGGGATCAAGCCCGATCTCATTCAGGATAATAATTCCCGCTTCCTTTGCCTGTGCGTCAAGTTGGCGCATTTAGGGTTTCACATAGGACGTTGTCACCATATTCTTCCCATGAGCAATACAGTGACGGGCTACCATAACATGAAATGTATATGGCAGGATGCTCACAGTAAGATCATGTCCTGCAATCAGGGTATCCAGGGCAGCTTCATCTGTGGCTTCCCAATTCACGATTTTGCCGGCAGGATGTTTATCGATCATCC
The DNA here is from genome assembly GCA_026391755.1 of Bacteroidota bacterium. GTDB lineage: Bacteria > Bacteroidota > Bacteroidia > Bacteroidales > FEN-979 > CAIRDP01. The sequence continues at coordinate 1,272 of JAPLDN010000046.1, read as the reverse complement.
CCTCTGCCCGTTCCGGTGTATTGGATGCAAGAGTAACCGAATATCCTTTTGAAAGGAGGTGTTTCACTATTGGCCTGGCTACCAGCCCGGCACCGAGGATGAGTACTTTTTGAGTCATGGTCAGTATGGGTTAAGAGTGTATGTTATCCGACAGCAGATATCAGATATCAGATATCGGATATCGGATGTCAGATTAAAAATTCCTCGAGATATTTAAATTCCGGTGTTAATTCCCCTTTATGAAGGATAAGCCCTTTCTTTATTGCACGAGGAAGGTCGAGATCTTCGAATGCCTCATCAAAATCGGCATCTGCAATAGGCTTTACAAAATTAACAAGCGCGTCGGCAAAGCCGTCGGATGAGTCCCTGGGCAATTCGGCAGGCAGGATATCGACCGCCATCACAAGCATGCCCTCACCTTGATGCCCGGGGGTGGCTGTGCGATTCACAGGATCATAAATAAAAACAGGGTCGGAGATCACCGTCGGATGCAGGGTGCACTCCACGGATCCTTCAACATCGCAACTGATATCGCCGATAACAGTAAGCTTGGGGTGCCCGTCTGAGAACAGCTTCTTAAGATACTCTCTTGTAACCAGCCTGGGGAAACGCTTATCCCAGTATATGCAGTTTATAAGCACCGAAAGATAAGGGATATACTGCTCAAACTTACTACGAAAATCTTGTGGATTATGCATGTATTCATGCAGGTCAAAGGGATGGCCTTGAATGTTTTCATACAAATCCTCTTCCCTGAATACAACCTTGTAAACAATATTATTTGGTACGTGTTCCCGTTTATGAAGCTCCAGCAATTTCTCTGCCGATATCTCCTTTACCGGGAGCAATCCGCATATTTCCTGGGCACCCTGGGAAACATTACCGTACCCTGTAAAGCCAACAACGAAAGGACGGAATTTAGGATTGATACCGTTTTCGGCAATCAGTTCACCAACATAAGAAATGGCATCCTTGGCTTCTTTAAGTGAAGAATAATGATGCGATTGCTTGATTTTAAGCAGCTCAGTTTGGTAGCCAAAATCCTTCAAACGCAGCCCCAGAGACCAAAACGAATTGATCATCCCTGCCATGCCTGCATAACGCCCGAAGAAAATCAGGCGTTTACCCTGTTCATCTACGATCTTCTCATACTCGATGAGGTTGCATCTCAGTGCCATCATTCGTTTAAGCATGGGCATATTGTATTTTTGCCCTTTGATGACATGAGAGAAAAACACATAAGTTTTCTCCGGTTCGAAATAATGTTCAGGA
>JAPLDN010000005.1 GCA_026391755.1 Bacteroidota bacterium | reverse complement strand
TCAAAACGGATTTGTTCTGACTTCCAGCGCGGCATCAGGCAACCAATGGTATAACCAGGGTGGTTTGATCATTGGCGCAAACGGGAAAAATTATACGGTTAATGTAAACGGGGATTATTATGTTGTTGTCACCCTGGCTGTTTGCAGTTCTCAACCGTCTAATATCATATCGATCACAAACGTTGGTATAGTTCCTGCGGTAAACCCGGCTTCAATCAGGATTTATCCCAATCCTGCAAGGAACGAAATAACTATTGAATTAAAAGACAACAAGCAAAATATCAGGTTTGACATAGTTAATTCGACGGGGAAGGTGGTTTTCAAAGGAAGCTTGTTGGAAAAGACCGTTGTGCCGACAAACTCTTTTGCTCCGGGAGTTTACATGATTAAACTTGAGAATAACACGACCTTTAAATTTGAGAAAATTTAAAGGTCGTATCCGGCATCTCAGGGATAAGCTTATTCAAGGTCATAATGTTATCCGCAAACAAAAAGAGAATATAATCAAACTTTGGGTTTCTTGGTGAATATATTCAGCCGGCTGTCCCTTCTCAAATTATAACGCTCCCTCGTTTCAGCTTCTTTGGCAAGATCCGAGATGAATATTGTGGTTCTTCCACCATCAAGTACAATGGGAAATAAGCCCGTTAACGAGCCGGTTTCTAATTTTGCATTGGGTATCTTTAAGCGGTTATGTTCAAGCATCATCCTGTATTCAAGTGTGGTTTTTTTCATTTTTCGGTTTTCCGTGTAGAATGTAATTCTTCGTTATTTCACCAAGATACGATTAATTCCTGTAATTTCGGGAAATACTTACCGACATCGAAGAATTATTTAAAGCCTGCGGATATTATTCCCGGGTATAATGACTGTGAAAAAGAATACATACAGGCTTATTGCGTTCAGGCGGAGGATGATCAATTACTTCCTGCGTATTTTTACCCTGCCCGGGGTCAAGGATGAAATTACCCGTTACTCCAGGGTGTTTATGGGGGAGGCGTCGAGGTATTCGGCTGGTTTTAAAGGAGAGGTGGTGGAAACCAAAGAAGCGTTTGCTGTTCTTACCAAATATATACGTAAGGAAAAGATAAGCCGGGCCGAGAAAAAACAGTTCAAACACCAGATAATAGGACTCCTTAGGGGGACAGGAGTTGTGGTGCCTTTCATGCTTATTCCCCTCCCGTTTATCGGCACACTGCTCCTGATCATCATGGACCACCTGCTCCTGGCCATGAATATTCAGATACTTCCGGCTTCTTTCTACCCCGAAAAGAAACAGGACCTGCTGACCACTAAAGGTATCGAGGAAGACCTGGAAAAGGCAATTGCCAAGGGGAAGTAAACGTCCACTACGATACTGCGTACACTTCACTTTCGACATGCCTGGAAGCTACGACGATTTTTATTCCGATTGCATGAGGGTAAAAGATATTGTATGCCAGCTGAGGATGGTTGTTTTCGGCTGAAAGGTGGGAAAGCATCAGGAGTTTCATCTGCGGGGACCGATGTTTTGTAAAGATTTCCAGGGCCTGGTCATTCGAGAGGTGGCCTTTCATTCCGCGGATGCGGCGTTTGAGATGCAGGGGGTAACGGCCGCTTTCGAGCATCTTCTCATCGTAATTAGCTTCCAGGAAGGCGGCATTGCATTGTGCAAAATGATACAGAACATTCTCGCAACCTGATCCGATATCAGTGAACACACCTGCTGTGATGCCCCCGGAGCTTACAGTAAAACTATGTGGTTCGCTTGCATCATGCTGTTTTGGGAATGGATTTACACTGATAGCTCCGATTTGGATCGTATTGCCTGAAGTAAAGTTCCGGTATAGCTCAGGGGAAAGCATAAGACCGCTGCTTTGATGGGTGGCAGCCGTAATGTAAACGGCAATGGAATGCTTGCGTGAAAGGACTTCAACACCCCTGGTGTGGTCGGTATGCTCGTGAGTGATAAAAATGGCTTTGACATTCCGGATGTTCAGACCAAGCCTTTCCATCCTGCGCTCGGTTTCACGACAGGAAATACCTGCATCGATGAGAACGGCTTCGGTTTCATTACCTATATAATAACAATTTCCGTTGCTTCCTGAATTGAGCGAGGCGAGGTATAGGGGCATTATGCAAAGAACGGGAAAAATTGTGATGATCTTTGTGGCTGTCAGGAACGTTATGAACGGGATGATCTTACTGGCGGAATGATGCCCCGATGGCATTCAGCCAGTGATGAAAATTGCAAAATCGGGGTAAAAGTGTTTAAAAATTCAACAAAATACATTTTTTTTAAAAATATTTTGTTAAAAGTTAAAATTTGTTAAAATATTCTATATATCTTTGCAGCCGAATTTAAAAAATCAATAAACAAATGAAAAAACTTGCATTAGTATTAGTTATCGCTGCTGTAGGGTTCATGACCTCATGCGGCCCAAGCGCAAAAGAAATCGAAGCAAAGAGAATTGCTGACTCAACCAAGGTTGCCGATTCAATGGCTAAGGTTCAGGCTGAACAGCAGAGAATTGCTGATTCAATCGCTAAGGTTCAGGCTGCTCAGAAAAAAGTAGCTGATTCAATTGCACATCAGGATTCCGTTAAGAAACACCTGATTAAACCTGCAAAAGCTGCAAAAGCTGCAAAACCTGCAAAGAAAGCCAAGAAGTAATT
>JAPLDN010000187.1 GCA_026391755.1 Bacteroidota bacterium | reverse complement strand
AAGGGAGATCATCAGGGAATACCTTTTTGAAAAAAGCAACAATAATGAAAACCTCTTGTTATCCCTTGCATGTATTTGTGTTGCGATTCATTTTGTCAAAGAATTCCACCTGGGGAACATCAATACAGTTCTCTTATTTTTACTCTGTCTTTCGCTGTATTCCCTGTTAAAATCAAGAAACATTCTTGCCGGTGTGCTTTTCGCCCTTGTAGTGCTCACCAAACCATTCTTCCTGATCCTCCTGCTGCCCCTGATTTTTCGTAAAAAATGGAAAGCCCTGGCAAGCCTCGCAGGCACTCTGATCCTGTCATTCCTGATCCCTGCTCTTTTTTTCGGGTTTTCAAAGAACATGTTCTTACATAAGGCCTGGATCAGTACTATGTTCGGCCATAATGAATTTTACCCCGGTCATCAATCGATCCAGTGCCTCCTGCAGTATTACATCAGTCCCAATGTACCGAATGAACTGCAATACCTTATCATTGCAGGGGGCGGATTGCTTTTCCTGGTTATGCATTATTTCAACAGGGTATTTGAGTTACGGAACAATGACAGCGAAACAGTTCAGGATACAGGGCTGATCATGGAATGGTTCACCCTCACTGCCATCCTGCCGAACCTTGTTAAGACAGACTCGGAGCATTTCCTGTTATCCCTTCCGCTCATTATAATAATTATATTTTATCTTTCGGTCAATCGACGCTTCCTGCCAATCGCAGGTTTTATCATCCTGATATTTTTCTATGGCGGCAATTCCACTGACCTGCTCGGCATGAAATTATCGGATCAGTTGTTCAACATGGGGATGATCGGGATCAGCAATCTTCTGATCATTTCATTTGCGTTGACTGTTTTCTACAGGGATATCAGGAAATGGCCCTTCAGCGGAATACCTGATCAAGCTATTAAATAAACCCCGCCTGAGATTGCCGTTGTTGTATTAATCCCCTGCATAAAGCTTCTTTTGCCTGGTTTCCGGGAAGGTCCATATCCATGCCCCGGTCAGAAGGGCAAATAAAGCTGCCAGGGAAATCCCGCCTCCAAGCCCGTAACTTACGGCAATAATGGAAATGATGACTGGAGTGAAGAATTGTATCCCTCTTGCAAGGTTGAACGCGGATCCCATGGCAGTGCTGCGCACTGAAGTGGGAAAAAGCTCTGAGAACAGTGAACCAAATCCGCCGAACATCCCCGTTCCGAAACCTACCATGAACATGAAAGCGAGGATGATCAAGGGGTAGATCACGATAACATCCCAGAAGATCGTTACCATGACCAGTCCAAATGCCATGATCACCGAATAAATGCTGTAGGCCGGCCGCCTTCCCAGGCGGTCAGCAATAAACCCGAAGATGAGGTAGCCCAGGAATCCCCCTGTTTGGGTGACAAGAATCCAGTATGCCGATTTGGTAAGGGTAAAATGCCTTTCCGAATGAAGATAGCCGGGCATCCATGAGTAGGTAAGCCAGTATGCCGACATATCGAAGATCGCCAGCACCAGCCCGAGGATGAAATATTTTCTGTTTTCCACGGATAAGAGTTCCTGAAACTGTCGGACTGTTGCATTTCGTATAAACCTGCCTGCTGCAGGATCCATCTTGATTATTTTCTTCCTGAGAAGCCATAAGTCCGATTCCGGTAAATGCCTTCTGATAAACAGCACCAGGATGGCCGGTAGAAGTGAAATGAAGAAACAGGCTCTCCAGCCAATATGCGGTGAGATAAGTCCTCCCACTATGGAAGCAAGCGCTATACCAAGCGGTGCGCCGGTTTGCATCATGGCGCAATAGCGTCCGCGGACCTTTGCCGGGAATGTTTCACCAATATATGTTTGCCCTGTACCCCATTCCCCGCCCACACCCAGGCCTGTAAGCACCCTGAAAACCATCAGAACCCAGAAACTGCCTGCAAAGCCCGATAAAAATGTGCCAATGGAATACGTCAGTATAGTCCATTGTAACACCGGTTTACGGCCGAAGCGGTCAGACAGTATACCAAAGATA
>JAPLDN010000283.1 GCA_026391755.1 Bacteroidota bacterium | reverse complement strand
TGGTTGAACCAGCGCAAGCAGAAGAAAAGACTGCAGGTGGAATTATTATTCCTGACACTGCAAAAGAGAAACCACAGAAAGGTACCGTAGTGGCTGTTGGCCCCGGAAAAAAAGACGAACCCATGACAGTTAAAGTTGGTGATCTTGTTCTTTATGGAAAATATTCCGGGACAGAGATTACAATTGATGGCGGTAACTATCTTATCATGCGCGAATCCGATATCGTCGCTGTTATCTGACCCTCAGTGACATTCATGAAACATTCACATTGAAACCCTTAAAACAAAATTAGAAATGGCAAAGGATATAATTTTTAATATTAAAGCAAGAGAGTCCCTGAAGAAAGGTGTTGATGAACTCTCTAATGCAGTGAAGGTGACCCTTGGACCCAAAGGCCGCAATGTCATCATTGAAAAATCATATGGTTCACCCGTTGTTACCAAGGACGGCGTTACCGTGGCAAAAGAAATTGAGCTGAGAGATGCAATTGAGAATGTAGGTGCCCAGATGGTGAAGGAAGTTGCTTCCAAAACCAGCGACCTTGCAGGCGATGGTACCACCACAGCTACTGTTCTTGCACAGTCGATCTTCACAACCGGCCTTAAGAACGTTACAGCAGGCGCCAACCCAATGGACCTGAAACGCGGTATCGACAAAGCCGTTATTGAAGTCATCAAATCACTGAAAGCCCAGACCAAGCAGGTTGGCGACACCATGGAAAAAATCCAGCAGGTCGCTACCGTTTCGGCCAATAACGACACTTTCATCGGGAAGATGATTGCCGAGGCAATGGAAAAAGTGAAAAAAGAAGGTGTAATCACGATCGAAGAAGCAAAAGGTATCGAAACTACCGTTAAGGTTGTTGAAGGTATGCAGTTCGACCGCGGTTATATCAGCCCTTATTTCGTAACCGATACCGAGAAGATGGAAGTTGTTTATGATAACCCTTACATCCTCATCTATGACAAGAAGATCTCGGTTATGAAGGACCTGCTTCCAATATTGGAAAAGGTTGTTCAGACCGGCCGCCCCCTCATCATCATTGCTGAGGATATGGAAGGTGAAGCTCTTGCAACCCTCGTGGTCAACAAGATCCGCGGAACACTGAAGGTAGCTGCCATCAAGGCCCCCGGCTTCGGTGACCGCCGCAATGAAATGCTCGAAGACATTGCCATCCTTACTGGTGGTACCGTTATCAGCGAAGAAAAAGGATATAAACTGGAAGATGCCACATTACAGTATCTTGGCCAGACCGAGAAGATGACCATCGACAAGGAAAACACAACCATCATCAACGGACAAGGCAAGAAAGCCGACATCCAGGGCAGGATCGGACAGATTAAATCACAGATCGAAAAGACCACAAGCGATTACGACCGTGAAAAGCTGCAGGAACGTCTTGCAAAACTGTCTGGAGGTGTTGCCGTGATCTATGCAGGCGCTGCATCAGAAATTGAAATGAAAGAAAAGAAAGACCGTTTTGATGACGCTCTTCATGCAACCCGCGCTGCTATTGAGGAAGGCATCATTCCGGGTGGTGGTGTAGCTTTCATCCGCGCTATCAAGGCTATCGAGAAACTGAAAGGCTCAAACGAAGATGAGAACACCGGTATCCAGATTATTCGCCGCGCTCTTGAAGAACCCCTTCGCCAGATCGTTGAAAATGCAGGCCTGGAAGGCTCAGTGATCGTCCAGAAAGTAAAGGAAGGCAAAGATGATTTTGGTTTTAACGCCAATACCGAGGAATATGAACACCTGTTCCAGGCCGGAGTTATTGATCCTACCAAGGTTGCCCGTGTTGCTCTTGAAAATGCCGCTTCGATCGCCAGCATGCTGCTAACCACCGAATGTGTCATTGTTACTCATAAGGAAGAAAAAGCCCCTGCCATGCCTCCGATGAACCCGGGAATGGGCGGAATGGGCGATATGTACTAATAATCACAATTGTTTGTTCAAAAAAACCCTGCAACCGCAGGGTTTTTTTATTGGCGTTTTCGTAGTTTTGAGAAAACAAATGGATTGATTTAAACATTCTTAACCATGAAAATACCCGTTTTCGTCTTTATACTCCCGGCCTGTCTTTGTTTTAATACTGTTATTGCACAGACTTCATCGGCCGGTTTGCCCATCGACCCGGATACGAAAAAGATTACCTACCGGGATATCGTTACCCAGGAAGGTAACCCAGGATATCTTTACGACAAGGCAATACAATGGTTCAATTATTATTATCTGAGCCCTGCCTCGGTTTTTTCAGTCCAGGACAGGGTCAACGGGAAAATTGAAGGCCTGGGACGCTTAAGGCTTGTCAATGTTGACAGTAAAGCCGGAACGCGATCCGATGGGTCCATGGTTACTTACCTGATCAAAATAGAGTTCAAGGATAACCGGTACCGGTATACTCTTACCGATTTCAGTCTCAAGCTGGCTTCCCGCTTCCCGCTTGAAAAGTGGATGAACAAAGAGGATCCTGCTTACAATTCCAACTGGGATTCGTACCTCTACCAGGTTGACACTACCATGCAGAGACTGGTTTCAACACTGAAGGAAAAAATGAAACCAACGGTAGTCAAGAAAGATGAGTGGTAAATCAGTCTCCGATATCCGCGATCTTACTCCGGGGGATATCAGTTCATTTCTTCTGATAAATAATGAAAAGCCTTTCAGGGCCAGGCAGGTGTTTGAGTGGCTCTGGAAAAAGCAGTGTGCTTCATTCGATGAAATGACAGATATCCCGAAATCCTGCAGGGAACTTTTAAAAAGCAATTTCACTTTCCACAAAGCGATCATTACAAAAACCCAGGAAAGCAAAGACGGTACTGTAAAAACCGGGTTAACCCTCCATGACGATTCATTTGTTGAGGGTGTATTAATCCCGTCAGGAGGGAGATATACTGCCTGTGTTTCTTCACAGGTCGGCTGTCCGCTCGGCTGTGTGTTCTGTGCCACAGGAAAGCTTGGCTTTAAAAGGAACCTGAGCGCCGGAGAGATCTTTGACCAGGCGGCTTGTCTTAATAAACTGGCATTTGAAAAAACAAATAGTCCGGCCGGTTTATCAAATATCGTTTATATGGGAATGGGTGAGCCCTTGCTCAATTATGAAAATGTGAAAAGATCAGTTGAAATGATCACTTCTGCGGATGGCATGGGGATGTCGTCGCAACGGATTACCATTTCAAGCCTAGGCATTCCTAAAATGATACGTCAAATGGCTGATGATGAGCTGAAATGCCATTTTGCACTTTCCCTGCATGCCGCGGGTGATGACAAGAGAAACCGCCTTGTCCCGTTTAATTTGAAGCATCCCCTTGAAGAACTTTTAACGGCTTTGAAGTATTATCATAAAAGAACAGGAAAACGGTTCACGATTGAATATATTCTTTTTAAGGATATCAATGATTCCATTTCTGATGCCAGGGAGCTTGCGGCATTCTGTAAAAATTTTCCGGTTAAAGTCAACCTTCTCGAGTATAATGAAATAGAGGGGACCCTGGTATTCAAGTCAAAACCTGAAAGGCTTCAGGCATTTGCGGGTTTCCTGGAAAGCAAGAATATGGTTGTCAATATCCGCAAAAGCAGGGGCAGGGATATAGATGCAGCCTGCGGACAACTGGCGGGGAAAAACATAACACTATTATGAAAAACCAAGACTTTACAGTTTCCGGCAACATCGTGGATGTAGTTGGGAAAAAAATATTCAAGGGCAGTATTCAGATTGAAAACGGCATTGTGAAAAAAATCACAGCAGGGCCCTGCGAAACTGACCATTACATCCTCCCGGGCCTCATAGATGCTCATATCCATATCGAAAGTTCCATGCTTATACCATCTGAGTTTGCAAGGCTTGCCGTAGTGCATGGAACGGTTGCCACGGTTTCGGATCCGCATGAGATAGCTAATGTGCTGGGTGTGCCGGGTGTCAGGTTCATGATCGGGAACGGGGCGAAAGTCCCTTTTAAATTTAATTTCGGAGCCTCTTCCTGTGTTCCTGCCACATCGTTTGAGACTGCCGGTGCAAGGCTGGGGCTTGAGGAGATTGAGGAGCTTTTATCGATGAAAGAGGTAAAGTATCTTTCTGAAATGATGAACTATCCCGGGGTATTATTCGGAGATCCTGAAGTGCTGGCAAAATTAAAACTGGCAGGTAAATACAAGAAACCTGTCGATGGACACGCTCCCGGTTTAAAAGGTGATGAAGCAGCCAGGTACGCAGGGGCCGGAATAACTACCGATCATGAATGCTTTAGCAGGGAAGAAGCCCTTGACAAGATAAAGCATGGAATGAAGATCCTTATCCGTGAAGGCAGTGCAGCCAAGAATTTTGAGGCACTATTCAGCCTGGTCGATGAATTCCCCGATATGGTGATGTTTTGCAGTGACGATAAGCATCCCGATGACCTCGCAGATGGACATATAAATGAACTTGTCAAACGATCTTTAGCAAAGGGGATGGATGTTTTTAATGTATTAAGGGCGTGTACTTTCAATCCCGTGATGCATTACAAACTCGAAACCGGCCTTCTCAGGGAAGGTGATGCTGCTGATTTCATCATCACCGATAACCTTAAGGATTTCAATGTCCTAAGTACCTGGGTTGATGGTTTAAAGGTTGCTGAAGCAGGAAAAACCCTGATTCAGCGGATTGCCGAAACCCCGTTCAATAATTTCAATATAGAACCGATTTCTGAAGAAAGTATCAGGGTAAAGCAACAACAAGGCCTGATAAGGGTTCAGGAAGCATATGACGGTCAGTTAATAACAGGGGCCGTTTGTGTTGAACCAAAACTTGAAAACGGTTGCCTGGTAAGCGATCCGGGAAGAGACATCCTCAAGCTTATTGTAAAAAACAGGTATTCAGAAACCCCTGCCGGTATCGGTTTTATCAGGGGACTCGGACTGAAAAGAGGAGCTGTTGCCTCATGTGTTGCGCATGACAGTCATAATATTGTAGCATCGGGAACCGATGACGAATCTATATGTAAGGCGGTTAACCTGATTATCAGGAACAAGGGAGGAGTCTCTTTAGTCGACGGAGATTTTGAGGAAGTTCTGCCATTACCGTTTGCAGGTATAATGACGGTTGAGGACGGGTATATTGTAGCCGGTAAATACCGCAGGATGGACAAGCTGGTCAAGGCCCTGGGGAGTCCGTTGAGGGCACCATTTATGACTCTTTCCTTCATGGCTTTGCTTGTAATCCCAAATCTTAAACTCAGCGACCAGGGCCTTTTTGACGGTGAAAAATTCGCTTTTACCCAACTGTTTAAAATTTAACAGAAAAAAACATGTGAAGCTGGAAACAGCCGCCAGTAAACTCAGAGCTATGGCTCATCCAATGCGTATTGCTATAATCGACCTTCTCACTGATAACAAGAAACTTACGGTGACTGAGATTTACGAAAACCTCAATATCGAGCAGGCCTCGGCATCTCATCATCTGAACATCCTTAAGAACAAGGGTATTCTTGACTCTAAAAGGGATGGTAAAATGATTTATTATTCGTTAAAAATTACTACCCTGACACAGGTGATTGACTGTATCAATCAATGTGTTGAGGCATAATGTTCAGAAAACAGAGACAGGGTTCCATTTCTCTTCCACATCCCAGTTTGCTCTGATCTCCAAAGTCTTTTGAAGGTAGAATACTTCCTCCGGTTGAATTTTCTTCCTGAAATTACCTGTGTCCCACCGTCCATTATGGTTTCGGTCGAAAACGGCTTTTACCTTAAATTTTCCGGGGGTCAGGAATTCGAATTTCACTTTCCCGCTGGAGTTTATTCTCTTTTCACCGATCAGAGCGTCACGATCACCAAGCAACTGGATGATATAATCTCCCGGATGCTTGGAGATGTCAAGGTCCAGGATCAGGTTCCCGAACTCTCTTGCCTGATGAGTTTTAAAACTGATTCTGATCGTGTCATTAGCAAGCCCGTTGATCCCTATAAAGACGGAATCGGGAATGAAAACAACATAGCTTTTGTCTTCCTTCCACTTTGTTTCAATTGAGATGAGCCGTTTGAGGCTATCGGCAAAATGTGCTTTGGGTTTTAACGTATCCTTATCCTGTATAAGCTTTATTCGTTTAAAATCAGCTGATGCGAGGGGATAAGAAAAAATCAGTGTAAAATTGCCGGTAAACTGGTTCAGGTTTGAAGAATAAGTATTGTTGTTGACTCCAAGATAAACCTTTCCCTGTTCTTTTTTCCTGGAAGCCGACTTATCGTCTTTTGGGATCAGCTCAAGTTTAAGTGTGTCAAGCACCTTATTATCCTGGCAAACTCTGAGGATAAGGGAATCCATATGGGTATTTAAAATCCATAAATAGAGGGAATCCTTATGTTTTGAAAATTCCTTCAGGGCCCAGGGTGCGGTAGTATCACAATTCAGGGGTTTAAGATCGATAGACTTGGTTGGGAAGCTGAATGTGATGAGAACAAGGCCTTTTTTTATGACCTGAGATTTCTGAATCCTCTGGATGGAATCAATATCATCAAAAAGAAATAACAGATGACTTGGGAAACCAGGCTTCAGCAAAGTGTCTTTTTTTATTGTATCGCTGGCAGTTTTGGATTTTTGTGCCTTGGTACTTTCCCCCGGAGATTTGATTTTTATTGTATCCTTGCCGGTCTTTAAACTGTCTTTAACAGCCGTCGAAGAATCTCTCCTGGGGATGGGTATGTAATAGGGTTTAACAAGGCTGTCGTTGAACGCAACTTTCTCAGACGCCTGGTCGAAAATCAAGTTTCCATTCAGATCGGCCAGGGCAGTAAGCTTCATTTCAGAGGCTTTCAGGTTGTGAAACATATATTCCCCTTTTTCATTGGTCTTGGTAACATAATATGGTTTGACCTTCAAAGGCAGGGAGTCGAAAGCAATTGTATCATAAATGTTTAAGTAAAGCAAAGCAAAAAGATCCTTTTGGGGGCTGAGGTCGAAGGAATTGAAGACCTTGCCCTGAAGGCTGAGTGAATCAATATAAGGGCCGGTACTGAAAACATAGGAAAAACCAAGGAGAGCGTTATTTTCTGTAATATCAGAGATCGCTTTTCCAAAGTCAATGGAATATGTTGTGTTTGCGCTCAGTGTGTCATCCAGTTTAATAACAAGACTTTTCCCTCTGATCCTTAAATCAGGAATTGTTTTCAGAGGAGGAGAAACTGTGACTTCGGCGGCCTGATTTTTCAGTGCAATAAATTCATTAAAATCAATTTTTATACTGTGATCTGTATAATTCGTTGTATGATTCGGCGGAGTGAATTTTAATGCTTTTGGTGGTTGGGTATCTTTGGGTCCGCCTTCAGGAGCAACCGGATTTGCACATTCCCATAAGAGAGAGCATACAGTAAAAATCAGGAAAAATAAATAAATACGTGAATATTTCATAAAAGACATCGGTGACGGCTTTTCAGCTTCCAAAATTACCAATCGTTTTTGTATCATTTACGTTTTTTTTATTAATTTTGAAGTGGAATTTCCGATAGATCAGATTATTCATTGTTAATTTACAAACAATTACGGTATGTCAGGTCACAATAAATGGTCCACGATAAAGCGTAAAAAGGGAGCATTAGACGCAAAACGTTCAAAGATATTCTCGAAAATAATAAAGGATATTACTATTGCTGTCAAGGAAGGGGGCCCCGATTCTGATGGAAATCCCAGGCTGAGACTGGCTATAGCCAACGCTAAAGGGGCTTCGATGCCCAAAGAAACAATACAAAGGGCAATCAATAAAGGCACCGAAAAAGATAGTGCAATCCTCCATGAAACAACTTATGAGGGAAAGGGACCACACGGAATAGCAATATTCGTGGAAGCGACTACCGATAACCTTCAGAGAACAGTTTCTAATATCAGGGCCCATTTTAACAAGCATGGAGGGGAGCTTGGAACCAACGGATCCCTTGCATACCTCTTTGACCGCAAAGGCGTTTTTGAGATCCCCAAGTTAGACCTTGTCCAGGAAGAATTTGAGATGGAGCTGATTGATGCCGGCGCCGAGGATATTTCTGTTGAGGAGGAGACCTTTTCGGTCATTACTGCAATGGAGGATTTCGGTTCCATGATGAAGAAACTTGAGGCCATGAAAATTGAACCTGAAAGCGCTTCGCTTCAGAGGATCCCGAAAACGTATATCGCACTTGAAGAAGATTCAACGCGAAAAGCTCTTAAGCTGATCGATATCCTGGAGGAGGATGAAGACGTTCAAAATGTGTTTCACAATCTTCTGATCAGTGATGAAATGGCAGATAAACTCGAATAATAAAAAACCCGGCGTCAAACCGGGTTTTTTTATTCTATTTCCTGCCATCAGACTTCGCAAATATACTGGGTCAGGTTTGTCCCCTTATTCAGGTTTAATTTCTTCCTTAACCTGATGCGGGATATTTCGGTACTTGGTGCAGTGATCTTTAAAATATGTGCAATTTCCTTGGTGTTCAGGTTCATCCTGAGCAGGGCGCATAACTTATGATCATTAGGAGTCAGCTGTGGATATAATTTACGGAGACGATCGAAGAACCCCGGATGTATTTTTTCAAAATGAGCTTTGATCCTGTACCAGTCATTATCAAACTTGATATTGTCATCAATGGTTTTAAGAACCTTTGCGATTTCATTTCTTGTAATGATCTTTTCATTTTTCAGAAGACGGTTGATGTCTTTTTTTATCAGGCCGATGATCTTGTTCTTTTGGCTGATGAAGATTGAGGAAGTGGCAAGTTCGCGGTTAATAAGATCCAGTTCCATCTGGTGCTTTTGTTTCAGGAGCTGATTTACCTTCTGTTCAGCCCTGATCCTTTCCTGCAGCCTCAGGTTACGTTCCTTCTCAACTTTCTTGCGTTGCTCAATTTCGTTCTTTAATTCGGAGATGATACGTTCATTGGTGATTTCAAGATTTCTCTGGTAATTAGCTACTTCAATGGCTGCCCTGATCTGGTCGATTTCAACGGGTTTGAAAAGGTAGGCATATGGTTTAAGCGAGAATGATTTGGAAAACACCTCGTTTTTATTCATGGAAGTCAGAAAAATGATGCCGCAGTTGTAGTTCTCTGTAATTACCCTGGCAGCTTCAATTCCATCCATTTTCCCGGCCAGTTTAACATCCATGATCACAATATCAGGTTCTTTATGTTGTTCCTTAAGACCTGCAATGTTTTCAACTGCATTTTCTCCTTTTGTATCAATACCCAGGATTTCATACCCGAGTTCAGATAATTTAGTCTTCAGGTCGTGGGCTATAATCAACTCATCTTCAACAATATAAATGCTGATTGGTGCCATAATGATTTGTTTTGAAGTTAAAATTTGAAGTCAGCGTTATTAATAATATTATAAGTATCAATGGCAATAACCAGTTCTTCATTCGTTGGCATTACCATGGCCAGAACTTTCGATCCGGGCTTGGTCAGTATTGCTTCCCTGCCCCGTATCCCGTCATTGCGGTCAGGGTCGAATTCAACTCCCAGGAATTCCAGGTCGGTAAGTATTCTTTTGCGCGATTCAAAATCGTTTTCACCTATTCCGCCCGTAAAAATAATAAGGTCGACACCCCCCATGGCTGCAGCATATGCCCCGATATACTTTTTAACCCGGTAAGCATACATGTCGAGGGCCAGCTGAGCCCGTTGTACGCCCTGGGCAGCAGCCATCTCCACATCTCGCATATCGTATGATATTCCAGAAATGCCGCAAACGCCGCTTTGTTTATTAAAGAGGTTGTTCGTATCCTTAATGCTAAGGTTTTCTTTTTCGGCAATAAAAAGAAGTACACCCACATCAACATCCCCTGTGCGGGTACCCATCATCAGGCCTTCAACAGGAGTAAATCCCATGGATGTATCGACAGATTTCCCCCGGTTAACGGCAGTAACCGATGATCCATTCCCCAGGTGACAAGTGATGATTCGATTGGCTGTATAATCCTTTCCAAGGTATCTGCATGCCTTTTCGGCAACAAATTTATGTGAAGTTCCGTGATAGCCATACCTGCGGATCCTGTATTTCTCATAATACTCATACGGGAGTGGATAAAGGTAAGCATGCGATGGCATGGTCTGGTGAAAAGAAGTGTCAAATGTGGCGACCTGGGGGACATCAGGTAGAATTGCTTCCATCGACAAAATGCCTTTCAGATTTGCAGGATTATGAAGCGGTGCAAGTTCAATGCATTTCTCTATTCCCTCTTTAACTTCTGTATCGATAAGGACACTGTTCTTAAATTTTTCACCACCGTTAACAACCCTGTGGCCAACAGCTTCGATCTCGCTGATATCCTTGATAATGCCGTGATCGGGGTGCTTTAGTGTTTCAAGTATCAAATAAATCCCGTCCTGGTGATCAGGGATGGGCTTTACAATCTTCACTTTCTCCTTCCCTGTAACCTGGTGAGTAAGTTCACCCTTTTCCAGGCCAATTCGCTCTAACAATCCCTTGGCTAAGAGTTCTGCTTCGGAGTCAATGTCGAAAAGCCTGTATTTAATCGATGAGCTGCCGCAGTTTAATACCAGAATTTTCATGGTGTCTGCAAGTTGTGTTTAGTTATTTTTAGTTTGATTTTCAAGTGAGAAGCAGATAAAAAATTATAATTGTTAGGTTATACAAACTTACAACTAAAATATATAATTCCAAATGGGGAATAAAAAATAATTAAGTAAATTTTATGGTAAATGTTATATATTTATAAATGAAGATTTTTACCGGCCAGATCGGAAATCCCAATTAAGGTTGTATTTTTGAATTGAAAATTCCCTTAACAAAATCTGGATAGTAATGGCTCTGATCAATTCGGTTATTTCATGGTTGATGAAACAGCGGATCCATCAGATCGAGCTGTTCATGAAGTACCCTTTGGAGGTCCAGCAGGAATGGCTGCGGAAGCTTTTGCAATCTGCCAAAAGCACAGAGTGGGGGAGGCACTATGACTTTCGTTCAATTCAGACCTATGAAGAATTCAGGAGCCGGTTGCCTTTGAATGACTATGATTCCCTCAAGCCATCAATAGAGCGTCTCAGGCAGGGAGAGCAGAATATTCTCTGGCCGACCGAGATAAAATGTTTTGCCAAGTCCTCGGGAACTACCAACGACAAGAGTAAATTCATCCCTGTCAGCCAGGACGCGCTTGAGGAATGTCATTTTAAAGGAGGGAAAGATTTGCTCTCAATTTATTGCAATAACAATCCCGAGACCAATCTTTTTTCAGGTAAGGCTATTGCTATGGGAGGGACACACCAGATTGTAGAGGTAAACAATGAATCTTACTACCAGGGAGATTTGTCGGCAATACTGATCCAGCATTTGCCTGTATGGGTTGAGTATTTAAGAACCCCCGGTCTTTCGATTGCCCTGATGGATGAGTGGGAATCCAAGATTGAAAAGATGGCATATGCAACGGTTCAGCATGATGTTACCAGTATATCGGGGGTTCCATCCTGGACGCTGCTGTTGTTTAAAAAAGTGCTTGAAATAACGAGGAAGCCAAACCTGATGGAGGTATGGCCGAATTTTGAGTTATATATCCATGGAGGAGTGAATTTTGTCCCCTATCAGGCCCAGTTCAGCAACCTCCTGAATTCCGGGAAGGTTAATTACCTGGAAACCTACAATGCGTCTGAAGGCTTCTTCGGGATCCAGGACCGTAAAGCCGCAAACGATATGCTACTGATGCTGGATTACGGAATTTTCTATGAGTTTATGCCGCTTGACGACAGCAATGCGGATATTTCAGGTGTGAT
>JAPLDN010000136.1 GCA_026391755.1 Bacteroidota bacterium | reverse complement strand
ACTTTCTGCCAGGCCGATTTGATGTAATGCAAGCCCCTGAAATGTCCAAGAAAATAATAATAGTTCGTCAGTGCTGTGGTGTCCAAACTGTTGAGCCTGGCATTCCCTTCCATGAAATCGAGAAAATAAAACGGGAACGATCCGGGTTCATGAGGTCTTTGCCTGAGTATTTCAAGCGCTTTCTCATTCATCCCGTTTTTCATCAGAATGCTGGCCCTTGCAAAAATTATAAGCGGGCTCTGGCTTGAATTGTTTTTGCTGAAAAGTTCAACCACTTTGAGGGCTTCTCCCTTATCCTTCCCGAGGTTAATACTGGCCATCGCCATGTAAAGTAGCGCCTGGGGTTTGAATTGATTAAAAATCACGTCGTTCCCGCTGTAATTCGCAACAGATTTTAATTCCCCAAGTCCCTGGCTTACCGAACCGCTTATCCCCATGAGGTTTGCAAGCCATTTGTAACTGTCGGGTACGAGCCCACCTAAAAAATGTGCAATTCCAAGGCCTATGTTGTTTGGTAAAAAATCGGGAAATCGCCTGGCATTCTCACCAAAATACTGATTTGCTTTGCGAACTCTTAACGCTGCCTGGGTGTATTCTCCGAATTTCATCTGTACAAAAGCCCACTGAAGATTTGACTCACCAAGGCAGAAGTTGAAGTAAGGCGAAGTGTTCATGCCTTTCCCGAGAGCATCCAGCCGGGCCATAAACCCGGGTTTAATCTGATCATACTGGTTTTGATCCTCCCCGATAAACAAGGTCAGGTAATCAATATAATTTTCAAGATAGGCGGGAATCAGGTTCCCACGGTCGGAAGATTTTTCAATAGCTATCAGCTGCCGGGCTTCCTGGAATTGCAGGTTCAGAATCGCTATATAAGCCTTCTGGCATCCAGGTGTATAATTAAATTGGGAATATGAAGAAAAAGCTGAAAATAAAAAAGCCCAGACAAGCAGGAACATTATGCTAAACCGGGCCTTTTGTCTTTTATGTGAAGGGCACATCAGCGCACGCTTTTCACAATTTCATCATCGACAAGTATCCTTCCGCAGTACTCACAAACAATAATTTTCTTATGCATACGGATATCAAGCTGATGCTGTGGCGGTATCTTGTTGAAACATCCTCCGCATGCATCACGTTCGATCTGCACAACAGCCAGTCCGTTCCTTGCATTTTTACGAATCCTGGTGTAAGCAGTTAAAAGCCTCTCCTCGATATATTTGCGGTTCTTCTCAGAGTTGGAGATCAGATCCTGCTCTTCTTTTTCAGTTTCTGCAATAATATCATCCAGTTCATTCTTTTTGATCTCCAAATCGTTCTTTCGATCGGCCAGAAGTTGCTGGTAACGCTCGATCTCTTCCGATTTAATCTCCATTGAAGCCTGGAATTCCTTTATTCGCTTTTCGGCCAGCTGGATCTCAAGGTTTTGAAATTCAATCTCCTTGGTCAGCGAATCATATTCCCGGTTATTCCTTACATTCATCTGCTGATCTTCATATTTCTTGATCAGGGTTTGACAATCCTTGATAAATATTTTTTTCTCGGCTATTGACTTCTCAACGGCAACCGTCTCCTGTATGTAATTATCAACCCGGGTTTCCAGGCCTGCAATTTCATCTTCAAGGTCCATAACTTCTAAAGGAAGCTCCCCCCTGATAATCCTGATCTTGTCAACCTGGGAATCAATTTGCTGAAGACTATACAAAGCAATCAATTTCTTCTCAATCGATACTTCAACTTTATCATCACCGCCCTGGATTCTTGTTTTTGGATGAGCCTTTTCAGCAGGTTTTACCTCCTTTGCCGGTGCTGCTTTCTTTTTAGTTTCCTTAGGTTCCGGTTTAGCGGTTTCTGATACCTCTTTTACGGCCGGCTTTTTGGCCATCTTCGAAGGCTTTGAGGTTGCTATAGGTTCTCCTTTTGTCTTTGCCATATCAATACTTTATAAATAATTAACAGGATTTGTATTCAGTCCTGAAGAAAGGACTGCAAAGGTAGGAAATTTTTCAATTAATTTCTCAGTCAAAAGGTCTTTTATCCATTGCTCACTCTCATAATGTCCTATATCGGCAACCAGGACAGCCCCGTTTGCATCAAAAAAATCATGATATTTTACATCCGCGGTAATAAATATATCGGCCCCTGCTTTCAGGGCGTCGGGAATCAGAAAACTTCCGGATCCGCTACAAACTGCTACCTTTTTTATTTTCCCTGACGGTAGCCGGGAATGACGTATCATCTTAATATTCAGCTTATGTTTAACCATGGCAAGGAAGTCAGCCGGGTTCACAGGCTTTTCCAATTCCCCAATCATCCCTGCCCCGCATTCAGGAAAGGTATTTGAGAGGGAGTAAATATCATAAGCAACCTCTTCATATGGATGGATTGCAAGCAATGCCTTGATAAGTTTACTTTTTATATAGTCGGGAAAAACAACTTCTATCCTCGTTTCATCCTC
>JAPLDN010000138.1 GCA_026391755.1 Bacteroidota bacterium | reverse complement strand
ATATCATGAAAAATATACTTCACAACTGGGATGATAAACAATGCTCCCTGATCCTTGAAAATCTTCGTCAGGCCATGCCCGAAGGATCAAAGCTGCTGATCCTTGAAATGGTTGTTCCCGGACCTGATATTTCTTCCTATTCCAAAATGGTTGATATCCAGATGCTCGCCACCATGCCCGGGGGGAGAGAAAGGACTAGGTTTGAATTCGATATAATGCTTCAGAAATCCGGGTTCAGATTAAAGCGCGTCATACCTACCATTGCCCCGCTTGCCATCCTGGAAACAGTTATAGAATAAATTAACTTTGCATAATGAACAAACTGCTGTTTTCGGCAAAAAAAGAGGTGCTTATCATTATCCGGGACATTCCCGGACTCCTGATCCTTTTCCTGATGCCCGTTTTACTGATGACCGTGGTTATCCTTGCACAGGAATATACCCTCAGGAACGAGTTAGGGAAAACCCGCTTGCTGTTCGTCGATAAAATCCACTCGGAGTTCACCCGATCGCTCGCTCAAAATCTTGAATCCAGTGGATTCTTTGAGCTTGATACACTCATCGGGGGTTATGCTGCAAACAGGGAACATGCCATAGCACTTATCAGTTCAGGAAGATATTCTATCGGGCTTTGTGCCGGGCCGGGTGATTCGGCTATTGAGATCATAACCGATCCCGCTATTTCAGGACCATACCGTGCAAATATCGTGACTCCCCTGAAATACCTTATAAAAGGTACTCAAACCAGGAATATCGTTGAAAAAATGCTCGCATGGTCTTCGGGTGACATGAAACCCCTTATAGATAAATCCATTCAGGAAAGTACGAATAAGCTTCCCCCGGTACAGGAATCCTTTGCAGGATCAGGGATACAGGAGATCAGACCGACTGCAATTCAAAATATTGTACCGGGCTTTATCCTTTTTGCCATGTTTTTCATCGTGATCCCTTTGGCAGCAAGCATAATAAGCGAAAAAAACGAAGGAGCATTCCAGAGGCTGCGTACCCTGCCTGTAGGGTTTGGGACAATTCTTGGATCAAAGGTCCTGGTCTATTTTATAGTATGTCTGATCCAGTTCTTTCTGATGATGCTGGTTGGATTATGGGTCTTCCCTAACCTTCTCGGGCTGCCCCGGCTTCAGATCGGGAATAATGTTGCAGCAATTTTGTTTGCAACAGCAGCTTCATCGCTTGCAGCCATAGGATTCGGGATCCTGGTTGGGACGGCTTCAGGGACAATGGCCCAGGCCTCTCTTTTCGGCTCTGTTATGGTTGTGCTCCTGGGTGTGATCAGCGGCACTTTTCTTCCTGTGCATGTGATGCCTGAGGTGATACAGGGCATCAGCCTGGTCTCCCCCATGCGATGGGGAATTGACAATTACCTTGATGTATTTATCCGCGGAGGCGGAATTTTGACTATTTTGCCAAGGAGCCTGCTTCTCTTTGCCTTCTTCATTTTTGCAATGATCAGCAGCATTTATATTTTTGCAATGAGAAAAGCTTAATTTTTCAAACAGGAAGAACGGATGAAAGAAAAGGACGGAATATCTGAATGTCCTGAACAACAGGTAATACTGTACGTCGAGAAGGAAGACGGGAAGTATGAGGCCATGCAGACCGGTTCGTACATTTCGGCTAATTATCTTGATGATTATTTTCTGAAACGGGGGACTCTGGAGAAAGCCCTGGGGGAAAAAATTGCAAGAGGAGAGATCAATGCCATTGAATATTATATGATCCTTGAAGACCTGACTATATCGGAACTTGCCGCACGTGCAGGAATAATGAAGTGGACCGTTCGCAGGCATCTTAAGCCGGGCAATTTTTCAAATATCAGTGAATCTGCACTAAAGAAGTATTCGATCGTATTTAATATTACTGTGAAAGAGATCGTGACAAGGCAGTCGGGAAACAGAAATTAACGTAATGATTATAGAAAATTACCAACACAAGATGGCGGCCCATTGTGAATCGGGTTCCATCACTTCTTTACTGAACCACTCAGGGATGAAGATCACCGAGCCTATGGTATTCGGTATCTCCAGCGGAATTTTTTTCGGCTATTTTCATAAAATGAAATCCTTTGCGTTCCCAACCTTCATTGTTAGGAACAAGCCGGGGCAGATAAGAAAAAACCTTTCCAAAAGGACAGGTGTTAAATTTTATACCAGGGATTTCAGGAACCAGGAAGCCGGCCAGGGAGCACTTGATATGCTTATCTCAAAAGGAATTCCGACAGCCACCCAGGTTGATATGTTTTATCTTGATTATGTCCCGTCCTGGGAACGCGTCCACATCAACGTACATTTCCTGGTCGCATTCGGCAAGGAAGGAGATGTTTATAAGGTCAGTGACTCTTATTTTCCGAATCCCGTCGACCTTCCCGTCGCATCGATGAACAAGGGCAGGTTCGCTCAGGGAAGCATGTCTCCCAAAGGCTTTCTCTTTTACCCTGAATATGTTCCACAGTCATTTGACCAGGAAAAAGCCATCCGCAGAGGAATAAAAAAGGCATGCTTCAATATGCTGAGCATCCCTATCCCTTTCCTGGGTATTAAAGGCATCAGGCTGTTTGCAAAAAGAATTATTGAATGGCCGGCAATGGCAAGGGATACCGAACATCTTTCCCATGAAGTGATGAAGATCAACATCCTGCTTGAGGACCAGGGAACCGGCGGAGCGGGCTTCAGGTTCATGTATGCGACTTTCCTTCAACAGGCTTCGGATATTATTCACAAGCCCGAATTGAAGGATCTTGCAAAAGAACTTATGGCAATAGGTGACGGATGGAGGGAATTCTCACTATTTGCAGCTAAGATCGGGAAGAACCGTGACCTTGGGGATGAAAAATTCAAACAACTGAGTGACCTTTTATATCAAAGGGCTGAAAAGGAAGAGGACTTCTTTAAACGATTGTCAAAAACCATCAACTAAATCAACTTACATGAACCAGGTTGTGACTGAAGAACTAAGGACTGAGATCAAAAATCTCATCATGGAAACTCTTGGAATTACTGGGATAAATCCTGAGGAAATCGATAATGACAAACCATTGTTCGGAGGAGAAAATACTCTGACCCTGGATTCGGTTGACGCATTGGAGATCATAATGGCCATTCAGCGTAAATACAATTTAAGGATAGCCGATCAGAACCTTGCACGTTCAGTCATACGGTCGGTGAACAGCATAGCCGAATTTCTTGTTTCCCAACAGGGGCCACATTCCTAATATATCTGATCCTTGAAACATTCCTACCTAACTGCCGGGATGACATCCGGACGGCTGTTCAGTATCCTCACCAGGAATAAAATCAGCTGGGATCCCGGGACTTTATTGAGAATTCTCTTTTTATTGCAGAGTTCATTATGGTCAAGCCTTTTTTCTTCACTTGAGAATGTACGTTTCGGAAAACGTATTAAACAAGCACCTTGCCCAGTTGATCCTGTATTCATTATCGGGCACTGGCGTACCGGAACAACCTTGTTATATAAACTGATGAGCCTGGATGAGCAGTTTACTGCCCCTACCCTTTTCCAGGTTGCCGAACCCGACAGCCTGCTTACGTCCCATTCGTATTACAAACCCATTATGCAAGCCCTGGTTAAGAAAACAAGACCGATGGACAACGTAAAAGTAGGAATGGATGAACCCCAGGAAGACGAATATGCAATTTTCAGGCTTACCGGCACTTCTCCCCTTGAACAGCTGATCTTTCCACAAAACGGGAAATATTTTGTTGAGGAGTGGGCAAAAAATGAGAGATCTGATAAAACAAACGAACTTATCAAAAAGGAGCTGAAATCATTCTTCAGGAAAATTACTTACGTTAAAAAAGGCATCATTCTTTCAAAAAATCCATTCCATTCCTTCAGGCTTGACATGCTGCTTGAGGCCTTTCCGAAAGCCAGGTTCATTCAGATACACCGTCACCCGTTTGACGTTGTCCCTTCAACCATGAATATGTGGTATATTTTGCAAAAGGAAAATGCTCTGAACAGGGTAAACCATAAATTTAATATTTATGAGATCTGCAGGGGGATGAATCTTATTTCAGAAAAGATCACTATTGAGGCGTCTGCTCTGACTCCGGGTTCATATGCTGAAACCAGGTTTGAAGATCTGGAGAATGATCCTGTGATGACTGTGAAACAGATTTATACACAATTGGGACTGGTATTTTCAGAGCGCCAGGCAAACTTGATAAAGGAATACACCTCCCTGAACCGCAACTTCAGGAAAAACAATTTTTCGTTATCGGAGAGTGAAAAAGCAACTATTAAATCGGAATTAAAAGAGTACATGAGGAAATACGCCTATTCCTGATACATTTGTATCTTTGTATAAATAAGAACAACTAACCCCTGATAAAGCAACCATTATGAAAAGTTTTTTTCTTTCTTCTTTAGCTGTACTTTTTACAAGTACTTTCCTGTTTGCCCAGGAACAGCCTCCCCAGGGTCAACAATTACAGCCACAGGTTACCCAGCATAAGACAGCTGAAAATCATATTAAAAGTGGCTTTTATCTGAAGCTTGGAGGTTCTTTTCCCATGGGAGAATTTGCTAATCCGCATACAAATTATTACAAATATCAGGGGAAGACCGATACCATAACATTCAACAAAGCGAAGGCCGGATTTGTATTCGAATTCGGATTCCTGATTTACATTGGCCCTTCCTTTGCAAATCATCATCTGAGAGCCGGAATCGATGCAACTTTTCTTACTGCATCGTATAACCCGACAGATCAGCAGCTGCCAGCAAATTCAAGTTCCACGAAAAAGCTGGAATACTGGTATTACTTCGGAGGACAGAAATTCGGCCCTGTTTTAACAATAAATCCTGTCGATTACCTGATGATAGATCTTTCATATAAACTCAATGCCACCGCTGCATGGTACAACAGCATGTGGGGAAAAGCCTATACGCTCAATGAGGTCAGTTTAGGGCTCAGGTATAAGTTCATGCTCTTTGCATTCCAATATAACTGGGGCAAAGTCAAATTCACCTATAACCAGGATGATAACCCAACGTATAACGTTGATAATTCTACCTTCAGGGCATTGATCGGGTTTAAATTCTAAGTATCAACTTAAACTGATGGAAAAATCTTTTTTCCCTGCTATTGAGCGCAAACCTTCCCACGAGATAAAGAAATTCCAGGAAGAAGCCCTGCAGGAAATGTTGAGTTACGTCAGGGAAAATTCCGCATTCTATAAAAGGCTGTTCAGTAAGCATAACATTGACCCGGGCAGTATCAGGCACCTGGAAGACCTCCTGCGTATTCCGGTTACCGATAAAACCCATCTGCAGCAATTCAACGAAGATTTCATTTGTGTTCCAAGAAGCAAAATTGTTGATTATATTACAACTTCAGGAACAATGGGAGATCCTGTCACGGTTGCAATGACCGACCATGACCTTGACCGTCTTGCATATAACGAGGCACTTTCGTTTACCTGTGCCGACGGTTCCGTGGAAGATACATACCAGCTCATGACTACCCTGGACCGGAGGTTTATGGCAGGCATGGCCTATTTCCTTGGGATCAGGAAACTTGGGGCGTCCATTGTCAGGGTGGGTAACGGCATCCCGGAACTTCAGTGGGATACCATTAGCCGGATCCGTCCTAACGCAATCATCGTTGTACCCTCCTTTATTCTGAAGATCATAGAGTATGCCGAACAAAACGGTATAGACTACCTTTCATCAAGTATCACCAAAGCTGTATGTATTGGTGAACCATTGAGAAATCCGGATCTCAGCCTGAACGCACTTGGCAGGAAAATAATAGAGAAATGGCCCTTAAAATTATATTCAACTTATGCCTCAACTGAGATGGCTACTACTTTTACCGAGTGCAGCGCGGGGACAGGAGGCCATCACCATCCCGAACTGATCATTGTTGAATTCCTCGACGACAATGGGAATCCTGTACCGGAAGGTCAGCCGGGTGAAGTTACAGTAACTACTCTTGGAGTTCAGGGGACTCCCCTTCTGAGGTTTAAAACAGGAGATGTATGTTACCATTATTCAGAGCCTTGTGCATGTGGCAGGACTACCCTGAGACTTGGACCAGTGATTGGCCGCAGGAAACAGATGATTAAATTTAAAGGCACAACGCTTTATCCTCCGGCTTTATATGATATCCTTGATAATATCCCATATATCAGGAATTATTATGTTGAGGTTTATACCAATGAAATAGGAACTGATGAAATCATCATTAATGCCGGTACAAACCAGTTCAGTCCCGAACTGGAGAAGGATATAAAAGACCATTTCAGGGCCAGGCTCAGAGTGGCCCCACAGGTAAAGTTCCACAAACCTGAAGATATCATTAAAGTCCAGTTCCCCGAAGGCGGAAGGAAACCGCTGAAGTTCATCGATAACAGGGACAAGGCATCACATTCCTGATTGTTTAATGAATTAAGGCCGGATAAATTTGGAAAAAACTTCCTTTTGTTATAG
>JAPLDN010000145.1 GCA_026391755.1 Bacteroidota bacterium | reverse complement strand
AACTGAAAGGATATTGCACAGGGTTTAACGATACCGATGTGATCCTTGATAAATGTTCCATAGTGAAATAATAAGCCGAAAGTAGTATGAAAAAATTTGTTCTGACCATTCTGAGTTTATTGCTTCTCTCATTTGCCGGGTATAACCAGAAATTCATTACTAAAACCGCTCATATAAAGTTCTATTCCGACAGCCCCATGGAGAAGATTGAAGCCCACAACCGTCAGGTGAAGGCCGGGCTCGATGCCTCAAGCGGAGATTTCCAGTTTATTATTTTAATGAAGTCTTTTGAGTTTGCCAAGGCGCTGATGCAGGAGCATTTCAATGAGAATTATGTTGAATCAGACAAGTTCCCTAATGCTACGTTTACAGGGAAAGTGATGAACATTAAAGATTTAAATACAGCCAAAGACGGAGTGTACGAGGCATTGGTGGAAGGCAAACTTACAATTCACGGCATTAGCAAGCAGGTCAAAGAAAAAGGCAGTTTTGAAGTAAAGGATGGAAAAATCAATGGGAAAGCAAAATTCAGCATATTACTTTCCGATTACAATATTAAAATTCCCGGCGCAGTCACCAATAATATTTCCAAATCTGTTGAAATAACGGTTGACATGATTCTCGAAAAATTAAACTAGGAATGAAGATCTCTCCTGTTAATGCGCAATTGATCGACCTCGTTTTGCAGGATAACGACTACCTGGTATATTACAGTAATAAACCGCTGCTGTCACCGGCAGGAAATGAGATCAGGAGCAGTAACCCGAGAATTCTCAAACAACTTATCATCGAATCCTGCCTCATGAATATGATTACCGATGAGAAAGTGTGTTTGTTCTCATTACAGTCGGTTATAACTGATTTTCTTATTCCGGGCCGGGATCCTTTCATGGAGCAGTTTGACGAACTTTCGGCTGATGATCCTTTTATCCGGTTTAAAAAAGGCAGCATCTCGGCGGGTGAGATGAGCAAAGAAAGCAAGCTGCAATCTCTTCCCGAGAAAGAACCCGTCCTCTTTAATATGGTGTTTTGGGGTATTAGCGGGGCCCTGGAAGCGTTTTCACTTTTCAGTCTTGATTACAGGGAAAAAGTCTTTTCCGGGAAAAAAATTACAGATTGGAATGATTTTATGAAAACTGTTTATTCTGAGCTTCAATCTCATCAGAAAGCTATAATAAATATGCTTTCATTGACGCATAATTCGGGAGTTGTGTTGCCTGTGCTTCTTGCATGCGGGTATATTAACGGTATGGAATATGTTAACGGGCTTTCAGCAATTTATCTGCGTTCACCAGGTCCCAAAGCAGGTTCTCCGTTTGCAGTCCCCTGTATCCAAATGAAAGCTTCAGGATTTACTGACGAGGTGCCTTCAATTCTTGATGATGCCGGCTATGCGGTTGAATACCTTATTGCCTGTAAATCCTCGCAGATAAAAGACCTTGCAGGAATAATCGGCATGGGAGAGGGGCATGACCTTGAGTTCAAATCCACCCTGAGGTGGGACCTCAGAGCGGGAAAAACAAACCAGCAGGTCGAAAGAGCATCTCTCAAGACTATTTCTGCTTTTCTGAACTCAAACGGAGGTATTCTCCTGATTGGCGTAAGGGATGACGGAAGTGTGGAAGGCATAGAAAGTGACCGTTTTCCCAATAATGATAAATTCCTGCTACATCTCTGGACTTTGATAAGGACTTCGTTTGGGACGGATGTTAGCCCAATCATCAAGGCAACACTTGAGGCGGTTGAAGGTAAAACTGTTTGTTCCGTAAAGTGCAACCGTTCGGGCAGGCCGGTATTTCTGAGACAACCAGGGTTTGAGGAAGAATTTTACATTCGTGTAGGACCCGGGACTATTGCGCTGG
>JAPLDN010000058.1 GCA_026391755.1 Bacteroidota bacterium | reverse complement strand
GTCCCCTACAACAATGAGATTTTTCAATTTGGCATCACTGTCATTCATATGTTAATAATTATCTATTCCAAAGGTACTCTTTCTCATTGAAATCGGGATTCCGGCATGGAAAAAATGGTATTTTTGCATGTGTCACCCATTACCGGATCTTTACAGAATTTGCATATGTCGGATATTATAAGAATGCTGCCCGAATCAGTCGCGAACAAGATAGCTGCTGGTGAGGTCGTGCAGCGACCGGCATCAGCAGTCAAGGAGTTACTTGAGAATACCATTGATGCAGGAGCAACTGAAGTAAAGCTGGTCATCAAAGAAGCCGGCAGGGCCCTTATTCAGGTTATTGATAATGGGTGCGGCATGTCGGAAAGAGATGCTAGGATGTGTTTTGAAAGGCATGCGACTTCCAAGATACAGACAGCCCAGGACCTCTTTTCAATCCGTACACTTGGTTTTCGGGGAGAAGCGCTTGCTTCTATCGCTTCCGTTTCCCAAGTTGAATTAAGGACCAGGAAAGCCGAAGATGAGATCGGGACCCAGCTTATCATCGAGGGGTCTGAAGTCAGAAGTCACAGTCCTTATAACACCCCCAACGGAACCAGTATCCAGGTCAAGAACCTGTTCTATAACGTTCCTGCGCGAAGGAACTTCCTTAAATCCAACACATCGGAACTTAAATATATACTTGATGAGTTTACCCGTGTTGCCCTGGTTCATCCCGATATCGCTTTCACAATGTACAACCAGGAAAAAATAATGTTTCAGCTGCCTTCTGCCAACCTTAGGCAGCGTATTGTCGCCTTGTTTGGTCAGAATTACAACCAAAGGCTGATCCCGGTTGAACAGCTTACTAATATGGTAAATATCAGCGGGTTCGTCGGCAAACCTGAATTCGCAAAAAAGACCAGGGGAGAGCAGTTCTTCTTTGCCAATGGCAGGTTCATCAGAAACCCGTATCTCCATCATGCTGTTGAAGCAGCATTCAGGGAATTAATCCCGAAAGATTCATTTGCATCCTACTTCCTTTACCTTGAATTGGATCCTGCCAATATTGACGTTAACATTCATCCGACAAAGACAGAGATTAATTTTACCGACAGTAAAAGCATATATGCCATTCTTCAGGCAGCAGTGAGGCAATCGCTGGGAAAGTACAATCTTACGACAGTCCTGGATTTTGAGCAGGAACAAAGCATGGATATACCTCCGCTGAAACCCGGCCAGGTTATACATCCTCCCCTGATCACCATTAACCCGGATTATAATCCCTTTGAAAAAAAACAGGAATTTCAACCGAGTATGAGGTTTGATAATACCGGCCGGAACCCTTCAGGCAATGCCTGGAAGGATAATTTT
Organism: Bacteroidota bacterium; assembly: GCA_026391755.1. Lineage (GTDB taxonomy): Bacteria > Bacteroidota > Bacteroidia > Bacteroidales > FEN-979 > CAIRDP01. The sequence continues at coordinate 3,178 of JAPLDN010000058.1, read as the reverse complement.
CTTGCATCGGGCAAACAGGCTGCATCTATTCCTTCCGTTCCGCTTGCCGATCTTATTGACAAAGTCAATGAAGGCAGGGACCTTCGCCTTGACCTTGGATCTGATGATTCCACCCACAGCCTGTTTCAGATCGCCAATTCATATATTGTGACTGAAATGCCCAATGGCCTGCTTTTCATTGACCAGCAGGCAGCGCATGAAAGAATTTTATTTGAGGAAATGCTTGAAGAGGGAGAAGGCGGTTCTTCACCCAGGTCAGGGATCATCCCTGAAACCCTTTCCTTTTCTCCGGATAATGCACTTTTGCTTACCGGCCTGCTGGATGATTTCAACGCCCTTGGTTTCGAAATATCGGAATTCGGAAATAATGATTTTGTCCTTCATTCTATTCCTCCCGACCTTGGTCATACTGATTTTCACGGGGCCGTGGAACATGTACTTGAAGCAATCAAGAATGAGCTCCCCGGTAAAAATACAGGGAAAAAGCAAATGATAGCAAAGACCATGGCCAGAACACTTACAATCAAACGGGGAAAATCACTTAAACAGGAAGAAATGGATTCCATCTTTCAGAAATTGTTTTCCTGTAAAATGCCTGATTTATCGCCATACGGAAAGCCTGTTTTTTTCGTTCTTTCATTTGAAGAACTTTCGAAAAAGTTTAAAACTTAACAGCGATCTATGAGTTACGAGCGATATAGTCCTTCCGGATTCAAACTTCTCCCTACTGTTGTAAAAAACCTGCTGATCATTAACCTTATCTGTTATGTTGCAACCTTATCGCTTGAAAGCACATTCAGGATCGATCTTACAAATCTTTTCGGGCTTCATTATTTCAAGTCTGATCTCTTCAGGATTTACCAGTTTGTTACTTATATGTTTTTTCATGCGACCTTTCAGCATATCCTTTGGAATATGTTTGCCTTGTGGATGTTCGGCTACCTGCTTGAAAACGTATGGGGGCCCAAGAGGTTCCTGACATATTACATGGTTACAGGCATAGGGGCCGGAATTATCCAGACAGCTGTCAATTACTGGCATTTTTCAGGTTATGAAGCCGCTGCCCTTGCGTATTCGTCGGCACCCTCCCCTGATGCTTTTGTGGCCTTTGTTAAAACATGCCCGCCCAGGAGCCAGGAAATCCTCGACCAGAATTTTGCACATCTTGGCGGCATGATATTCGGATTTTTCATGATCTTGTACTGGAAGAAAAAAGCAAAATTTTAACAAGCAATGAATTCCTACACCACTGTTCCGAATCCTGGTGACAATCTGAAAAGGTTTTTCAGGGAAGGGTCTGTGCTGGCCAACCTGATTATCGTTAATGCAGCAGTTTGGTTGCTCGTCCAGGTTTTCAGAATTATTTTCTTTTTATATAACCAGCCCGACGCCGCATTAGCCACAACTTCAATTATCAGGATTTTCGGGGTTCCGGCTTCAGTTCCTTTACTGATCAATAAACCATGGACTATCCTGACCTATATGTTCCTGCATATCGATGTCTGGCATGTCCTCTTTAACATGCTCTGGCTTTATTGGTTTGGAAAGATATTCCAGGAATACCTTGGAAACCGGAGACTCCTTTTTGTATATTTTTCAGGTGGTATCTCCGGAGCCCTGGTATATATTCTTGCATTTAATATATTTCCTGTTTTTTCACCATCCCTGCCGATTTCATATGCCCTTGGCGCTTCGGCTTCGGTCATGGCTATTGTCACCGCGATTTCATTTAAAGTCCCGAATTATTCGGTACACCTCCTTTTCTTCGGAAGAATCCGGATCCTTTACCTTGCAATCGCATTATTCATATTCGACTTCTTTATGATCCCTGCAGGAAACGCCGGGGGGCATATTGCACACATCGGCGGCGCCCTCTTCGGTTTTCTTTACGCACAGTTGTCGGGTTTTTCCAGCAACTTCATTTCGGGCGGATCTCAACGATGGACCGGATTTTTCCGAAAAAAAACCATGAGAGCGAATGTAAATTATACAGGCAGCCGCCCTGTAAGCGACGAAGAATACAATCTGCAAAAAGCTGAAAAACAAAAACGCATGGATGGCATTCTCGATAAAATATCAAAGGGTGGGTATGACAGCCTGACCCGGGATGAGAAGGATTTCCTGTTCCGGTCCTCAGGTAAACGTTAAAACATGGGAAAAGTAAACAAAACAGGCAAGAAAAGACAGTGGGTGAAAGCATTATTCCTGGTGTTTAACTCTTTTGCCTCTGCCTCCTTATTATGTTCCTATGCGGCAGCATATATAAGTCCCGCTTTATTCTGGCCACTTGCATTTTTCGGCATTGCATACCCTGTCCTCCTGATCATCAACCTGCTGTTCGTTGTTCTCTGGCTCATCCTGTGGAACAGATTCATTTTTATCTCACTCCTGACAATTCTTGTGGGGATAGGTAATCTGAGAACTATCATCCCTCTAAGATTTGGTTCTCAAAAACCGGTTAACCCCGCTGCGTTCAGGGTGGCGACCTATAATGTTCACAGTCTTTATGGTAACCAGGCCGATAACGTCCAGCCTGAGACGAGAAGCCAGGTGACTGATTTTCTTGCCGGAGAAAATCCTGACCTTGTTTGTGTGCAGGAGTTTTATGCCATCGGTGAAGAATACATGAAAACACTGCACAAATTTTCCCGGTCCATCCGCCTTGAATATTTTTTCTTTAAAAACTACAGGGATTTCTGGCAAAAGACAAAAATTAATGCAATAGCCACATTCTCAAGATACCCGATTGTAGACCAGGGATTTTTCAAGCTGCAGGAGAAAAGCACCTTTGGGATTTTTACCGATATCGCTATCCATGGCGACACGATCAGGGTATACAACGTCCACCTTGAATCAATCCGTCTGGGGAATGATGATTATTCCTTTTATTCAAATCTGACCGACCCGGGAGCTGATGAAAAGAACTTCACGAAAGGTTCCAGAAAGATGTTATGGAAATTAAAGAAGGCTTTTGCTTTACGGGCTATGCAGGTCGAGATGCTCACAGCGCATATGAAATACAGCCCTTACCCGGTGCTGATCTGCGGAGATTTTAATGATACTCCCTCCTCTTTTGCATACCATACCTTATCACGGAACAGGAATGATGCATTTGTCAAATGCGGGAATGAATGGATTGGCAGTACCTATGCGGGTTGGCGCTTCCCTGCATTCCGTA
>JAPLDN010000165.1 GCA_026391755.1 Bacteroidota bacterium | reverse complement strand
AAATACTGGATGCCTTTCATGGCGCCCTGCTTCGGTACTGTTTGCCGGCTGATAAGGAAGAACCGGCATACCAGGGTGGTCTCGGTGATCGATAATATCATCCCGCATGAAAAGCGGCCCGGAGACAGGATGCTGTCATCTTTTTTTGTCAATTCTGTGGATGGCTTTGTCGCGATGTCCCATTCTGTAATGGAAGATCTTTCAACCTTCGATCAAAAAAAGCTCAAGGTGTATTGCCCGCATCCCCTGTACGATAATTTCGGGGATGCTATCAGCAAACAGGAAGCAAGAAAAAACCTGGGTCTTGACCCCTCGTCCAGGTATGCCCTGTTCTTTGGTTTTATAAGGGATTACAAGGGGCTGGACCTGCTTCTTGAAGCATTCGGAACCGTAGCCCTTAAAAATTCGGGCATTAAACTCCTTGTTGCCGGTGAATTTTATACTGATCCTGCCCCTTACCATGAAATTATCAACCGTCATGGCCTCGGGAATACAGTGATTATGACCAACGATTTTATCCCCGACAGCCAGGTTGTAAATTATTTCTGCTCGGCGGATGTGATCGTCCAGCCATACAAAAGCGCCACCCAGAGTGGCGTTACGCAGATAGCCTACCACTTTGACAAACCAATGATCATTACAGATGTGGGCGGACTGGCTGAATTCGTGCCACATGGGCGGGTTGGCTTCGTAGTGAAACCCGATGTCCAGGCTATCGCTTCTTCCATACTGGAATTCTATAGTTCGGGCAGGGAAGCAGAATTCTCGGCCAATGCAGCTGTCGAAAAACAAAAGTATTCCTGGGGAAGGATGGTCGAAGCTATAAATGCGGCCATGGGAGGATTGACTAGTGAACAGTGAACAGTGAACAGTTAATAGTGAACAGTCACCAGTCACCAGTTACCAGTCACCAATAAAACAGTATATTCGCAATGTAATTTACCGATTATAACCATGATTATACGTAGCAAAGCCCCTCTTCGCCTGGGTTTGGCCGGTGGAGGAACGGATGTCGCTCCATTTTCAGACATGTACGGAGGGGCAATATTGAATGCCACAATCAGCATGTATGCAACGGCAGCGATTCAAGCCAGGAATGACGGTAAGATCATCCTGAATTCCCTTGACAAGCATGAACGCTATGAGTTTTCTTCTGACTTGCATCTCGAAATTGACGGCAAGCTTGACCTGCACAAAGGGATTTATAACAGGCTCATCAGGGATTATTCACTGAACCCGCTCTCCTTTGAACTTTCAACTTATGTGGATGCTCCTCCGGGCTCGGGACTTGGCACAAGTTCCACTTTGGTCGTTGCTATACTGGGCGCCTTCTCCGAATGGCTCAACCTGCCATTGGGAGAATACGATCTGGCGCATCTCGCTTATGAGATTGAAAGGGTGGACCTTAAAATGGCAGGAGGAAAGCAGGATCAATATGCCGCCACTTTCGGCGGGGTGAATTTTATGGAATTCTTCAAAGAGGATAAAGTCATCGTCAACCCTTTAAGGATACGTGACAAATATCTTGATGAACTGGCTCATAACCTGGTGTTGTATCATACCGAAACAAGCCGGCTTTCAAGCATCATTATTGAAGAACAGAGGAAGAATGTGATGGCGGGCAACGAAAAATCACTCGAAGCCATGAACAAGCTTAAGGAACAGGCCCTGATGATGAAAGAAGCCCTGCTTAAAGGGGAACTGGATAAAATAGGTGATATCCTTGATTTTGGCTGGAAGTTTAAAAAAAACATGGCCAATGGGATTACTAATCCTATGCTCGATGAGATTTACGATACGGCAAAAAGGAATGGCGCTTCAGGAGGCAAGGTCTCGGGTGCGGGAGGTGGCGGGTTCATGTTTTTCTATTGCCCGGGAAATACCCGCTCAGCCGTGATTGAATCTTTGAAGAAATTCGGCGGACAAACCAAGCGGTATGATTTTACACAGAAAGGATTGAGGAGTTGGACGATATAAGAGGATGCAAGATGCAAGATATCATGTATCCTGCATCCCGGATCCCGTATCCCGTATCCCACATCCATTGACATAAAACTGTTAGTATGAATTTCTTGGAATTAGCCAAATCGAGGTACTCTGTCAGAAACTATCTGCCAAAGCCTGTTGAAGAGGAGAAACTTAATTACATCCTTGAATGCGGGAGGATTGCACCTTCGGCCGCCAATTACCAGCCATGGATGATCGACGTTATACGTGACCCGGACTTAAAGAAAAAGCTTGAAGAGACTTATGCCAGGGAATGGTTGAAACAGGCAGCTGTGATCCTGGTGTTCCTTGGAAACCATAAACAGGGATGGAAGCGCAGTGATGGCAAGGACCACACCGATATTGATATTGCTATCATGGCCGATCATATTACCCTTGCTGCGGCGGAGCAGGGACTGGGAACCTGCTGGATTTGTAATTTCGATGCTGCGAAATGCATACAGGTGCTGAACCTGCCCGTTCATTTAGAACCCATAGCATATCTCAGTCTTGGCTATCCTGCCGGTTCCACGGATGAGGCATCCCGCCATTTGAAACGTAAACCCTTTGAAGAAATAATTAAATTTGACCACGTTTAGGAACGTGATCATCGTGATAACGGAAGTTGCCCTGATCAATAGAATGTCTGCCTGATTAATTATAACCTTTTTAAAACCATGTCAAGAATCAGAGAATGTATCCAGCAGTCCATTGAGACAAAACAGAAAATCCTGAATGATCCCGGCCTCCTGAAAGTGATTGATGATGCGGCATCTGCATGCTGCACTGCATTCTGCAACGGGAACAAGGTTTTGTTTTGCGGAAACGGAGGAAGCGCTGCCGATGCCCAGCACCTGGCCGCAGAATTCTCAGGAAGGTTCTATTATGACCGTCCGCCCCTGTCCTCCGAAGCATTGCACGTCAATACATCATACCTGACAGCCGTTGGAAATGATTATTCCTTTGATGAGGTCTATTCCCGTCTCGTTAAAGGGATAGGGAAGGAAGGAGATATTTTGATCGGACTCTCTACTTCAGGCAATTCGAACAATGTCATCCGTGCATTTGAAGCTGCCAATGAGATTGGTATGCTTACCGTGGCACTAACCGGGGAAAGCGGAGGCAGGATGAAAGATATCGTGGATTTCCTCATCAATGTGCCATCTGCTGATACACCGAGGATACAGGAATCCCATATCCTTATCGGGCATATCATCTGTGAGATTGTTGAATCTTCATTATTTCCCAAAGAATAATTTCTGTTGGAAGCGATAGTACTTGCCGGTGGATTTGGCCTTCGATTGCAACCCGTGGTGAAGGACGTCCCAAAATCCATGGCCATGGTGAACAACAGGCCCTTCCTCGAATACCTGCTCGATTATCTTATACAACAGGGAGTGGACCATACTGTTCTGAGCGTCGGCTACAAACGCGGGATCATACAAAGCCATTTTAAAAACCGATACAGGACAATGGAACTGGATTACGCCGTTGAGGAAGAACCCCTTGGTACCGGTGGTGGCATCAGGCTTTCGTTCTGGAGGATCAGGGGTGAGCGGGCAGTGACGATGAACGGGGACAGTCTTTTCAGGATTGATTTGCAGGCATTTGAACGGGATCACCTCGCAAAGAAAGCAGATGTCACTCTTGCCCTCAGGAAATTATCGGATACGGGCCGGTATGGAAGAGTCAGTATCAACAGGCAAAGAAGGATAACAGGTTTTGAAGAAAAAAAAGAGAATGCAGGCCAGGGACTGATCAATGCAGGTGTATATTTCATTGAAAAGGCCTATTTATTGAAGCCGCATTTCAGAGGAAGATTTTCAATCGAAAAGGATTGTTTCGAACAGTTTTCCGGCACCGACCGTATGTTTGGTTACCCTGCCGAAGGATATTTCCTTGATATAGGCATACCCGAAGATTATCAGAAAGCGCAGCATGAATTTAAAGGATTTGAAGATAGATAATACCTGGTCACTGTTTCTCGACCGTGACGGGGTCATCAACCAGCGAATGGTTGATGATTATGTACGCAACTGGGAGCAGTTTATATTCAAGCCCGGGGCCAGGGAGGCTTTAACTGAGCTCTCGGGCATATTCAGCAGGATTGTCGTCGTAAGCAACCAGCAGGGAGTTGGAAAGGGCCTTATGAGTGAAAAAGAAGTTGAAAACCTGCATTCAAGGATGATATCAGAGGTTACAACTGAAGGCGGGAGGATAGATGCCGCAATTTTTTGTCCTGCTCTGGAACGAGAAAAGTCATTCAACCGCAAGCCGAATATAGGAATGGCCCTTCAGGCGAGAAAACGTTTCCCCGAAATCCGCTTCAGGCAATCGGTCATGGTCGGAGACTCACTTTCGGATATGATTTTCGGGAAAAGACTTGGCATGAAAACCGTATTTCTCTCAGCCGATCTGCCGCACATCCGCAGAGGATATAAAACAATAAATTTTGTATTTCCAGATCTCCGGGCCTTTGCCAAAGAGCTGACATCTGCCATCTGATATCTGATGTCTGATGTCAGATGGCAGATGTCGGATAAATCGTTAATCGTAAATCCGCCCATGTCTCCAAAAACCATCCTTTTCGCTTTCTTCGCCTACACCGCCCTGCTTTTTTTCATCACCTGGCTGACTGCAAGGAAATCGACAAACAGGGGTTTTTACATCGGGAACAAAGCTTCGCCCTGGTTCGTCGTTTCCTATGGCATGATTGGCGCTTCATTGTCGGGGGTTACATTCATGTCGGTTCCAGGTTGGGTGGGGGATACCCAGTTCTCCTATTTTTTGGTTGTGGCTGGTTACCTTTTCGGGTACGCCCTTATTGCAACCATACTGCTGCCCCTTTACTACAGGCTTAATCTTACTTCGATTTACTCATACCTTGAATCCCGTTTCGGATTCTGGTCATATAAAACAGGAGCATTTTATTTTCTCCTTTCAAGGGTGATCGGGGCTTCGTTCAGGATGTTCCTGGTCGTAAATGTGCTTCAGGTCTTCGTTTTCGATGCATGGAACATCCCGTTTGGACTGACTGTACTGATTTTTATCGTACTGATACTCCTGTATACGTTTAAGGGAGGAATTAAAACTATAATCTGGACCGATACCGTTCAGACCACCTTCATGCTTCTGGCTGTGATCCTCTCGATTTACATAATATCAAGGAATATGGACCTCAGCCTTTCGGGTTTGTATCACAGGGCAATGGATAATGGCTTAACGAGGATGTTTAATACCGATTGGAGCGACCGGAGGTTTTTCCTGAAACAGTTCTTCAGTGGGATGTTTATCACAATAGTAATGACCGGGCTTGACCAGGAAATGATGCAGAAGAACCTGAGTTGCCGGAACCTGAAAGATGCTCAAAAGAATATGTTTACTTTCAGCGGAGTGCTGGTATTCGTAAATTTCATTTTTCTTTTCCTTGGCGCCACCCTGTTCATGTTTGCTGAATTTAAAGGGATCAGGCTGCCCGGGCGCTCCGATGATCTTTTTCCACTGATTGCAATTAACTATCTCGGACCTGTTGCAGGCCTCGTTTTTATTATCGGGCTTATTTCTGCTGCCTATCCCAGCGCCGACGGCGCCTTGACTTCACTTACGACCTCCTTCTGCATAGACTTCCTTGGCCTTCCGAAGAAAGAAAATATGGATGAGAAGAAAAAGGAAAGAATTCGTTACCTGGTTCATGTGACATTCGCCATGCTTTTACTTGGCGTCATTATTTTATTCAGGGCTATAAATGACAGGGCTGTAATTGATAAGTTATTCACCGTGGCAGGGTATACCTACGGCCCCCTTTTGGGTCTTTATACCTTCGGCCTTTTTACACGCAAACAGGTCAGGGATAAGCTAGTGCCGGTTATCGCCATTATCTCGCCCTGTATCTGTTATTTACTTAGCAACTATTCAGTGTTAATATTTGGTGGATATAAATTCGGTTTTGAGCTTTTGATTCTTAACGGATTTATTACTTTTGCCGGGCTGCTGCTCGTCAGCAGGAAGAACTAATGTAACGCTTGAAATTGCTTGTCCTCCGTTGATTCGGGTGAACCAAAACGGAAATTGCAAATCACAGATTGGAAATCGTAAATCGTAAATTTCACATTATGGACAACATAAGATTCAGAGCATTGGAAATGACGATGGGAAGGACACCGAAAGTGGTTAATTTCCCTGATAAAAAAGCATCAGATTATTTCGGTGAACTTACCTTCAACAGGGTTGCAATGAAAGAGTTCCTTACCGAAGAAGCATATACAGCCGTTATAAATTCAATAGAAAAGGGCGAAAAGATTGACCGCAGGATTGCCGACCAGGTAGCTGCCGGCATGAAAGCCTGGGCCATCAGCAATAACGCTACGCACTATACCCATTGGTTTCTGCCTCTGACAGGAGCAACCGCAGAAAAGCATGATGCTTTTGTAAGTCCGGTGGAAGGCGGTACTGGAATTGAAAAATTCAGGGGAATTGAGCTGACCCAGCAGGAACCCGATGCTTCCAGTTTCCCCAGCGGAGGTATACGTTCAACCTTTGAAGCCAGGGGGTATACCGCATGGGATCCATCTTCACCTGCCTTTATTATGGATAAAACACTGTGTATACCATCTGTTTTTATTTCTTATACAGGAGAAGCCCTCGATTATAAGACGCCGCTGCTGCGCGCTCTCCATGCCATTGATAAGGCTGCAGTTGAAGTATGCCAGCTTTTCGACAAAGACGTGACCAAAGTGTTTGCCACCCTGGGCTGGGAGCAGGAGTACTTTCTCGTGGATAAAGCGCTGTACAGCGCCCGTCCGGACCTCGTTCTCACAGGACGTACCCTGTTCGGGCATTCTTCTGCAAAAGACCAGCAGCTTGAAGACCATTATTTCGGCACTATCCCCCAGAGGGTTATGGCCTTTATGCAGGAGTTCGAAATGGAAGCCCACAGGCTTGGCATCCCGGTGAAGACAAGGCATAACGAAGTGGCGCCAAACCAGTTTGAATGCGCCCCTGTTTTTGAAGAAGCGAATCTTTCGGTTGACCACAACCAGCTTATGATGCATCTTGTAGAAAAGGTCGCCAGCCGTCACAATTTTACCGTACTCCTGCACGAAAAACCATTCAGCGGTGTGAACGGTTCGGGGAAACATAGTAACTGGTCGCTTGCAACCAACACAAAGGAAAACCTCCTTGCACCAGGGCATAATACAAAAACCGAACTGCGCTTTCTCACCTTCCTTGTTAATATAGTAAAGGCAGTGTACGAGAATGCCGACCTGCTAAGGGCAATCATAGCAACGCCGGGCAATGATCACAGGCTTGGAGCAAATGAAGCACCCCCGGGAATCATCTCGGTATTCATCGGCGCCCAGCTTACACATTGGCTGAATACCATTGAAAAAAGCGATAAAAATTTCAAATTCAGCCTTGACAGCGATTCTGGCCTGCTTAAAAATTTCCCTAAGATCCCCGAGATATTGCTCGACAATACCGACCGCAACAGGACTTCACCCTTTGCGTTTACAGGGAACAAATTTGAGTTCAGGGCTGTTGGCTCATCACATTCCTGCGCACCGGCCATGATCGCCCTGAATATGATTGTTGCCGATCAGCTGAATAAATTCCTGAAGGACCTTAAAGAGGTGACAGGTAAGAAAGCGAAGCTTGATGATGCCATCCTTGGCTTGCTTAAGAAATATATCAGGGAATCGAAACCTGTCAGGTTTGAGGGAAACAATTACGGACAGGAATGGCTGAAGGAAGCTGCCAAACGCGGACTCTCTAACCACAGGACCACTCCCGATGCCCTGAAGGCCTTTGTAAACAAAAAATTCGTGGATGTGTTTGAAAGAACCCAGGTGCTTACTTCCCGTGAAGTCCACGCCCGTTATGAGATCGGGCTTGAAGATTATACCAAAAAGATACAGATAGAATCCAGGGTGCTTGGCGACCTGGTGTCAAATCATGTAATCCCGGTTGCTATCAGATACCAGAACATCCTTGTCGATAACGTGAAGGGACTGAAACAGGTGCTGGACCTGAAAACCTACGGAAAGATCTCCCAGAACCAAATGGAGCAGATCACCGAAATATCCGAACATATCGATAAGATCATGACCTATGTGAACGATATGACCGAAGCAAGGAAGGTGGCAAATAAAATTCAGGATCCTGAAGAAAAAGCAAAGTCCTACTGCAGCCAGGTGTTCCCGTTTTTCGAGAAAATACGTTACCATTCCGATAAACTTGAACTGATGGTCGATGATGAGGTATGGCCATTACCTAAATACCGCGAATTGTTATTCATTCATTAAGCACATTTTTAATTATGGAAACCAAGGGGTTCTTTTTCCGGGTTTTGTTGTTGGTCCTTTTGACCGGCAGCAATACGGTATATGCACAGATCAACGTGGTGCATATCGACAATAACACCTTCCCGCAAACTAATGAAGGGATCTTTTACAGCCTTCCCCGCACGGTTGTCAACGTCACGGTGAAGATCGACAGGATTGAGAATTACCAGGGCCCTTATGCCGATTATGCCTTTCGCTATCTCGGACTTAAAAATGTCGTTCAGTCCAATACCATTGAATACAAGATATCCGACATTAACATTTCAACTTCGTATGAGCCTGATCCCGATCAGTACTATTTCATTGAATTGGGAGAGAAGATGTCGAAAGGGGAGAAAGCAGGAATGCTGTCACTGACAGATGCTGGTATCATCCTGGGAACTTTACCTTCTGCCGCCGATACAACAACCCAAATCAACAGGCTTCTGAATGCGGAAGAACCTCCGCTGGAACTTGAAAAGGATGCCTTTGGTGAGTTATTCAGGAACTATACCGATGTGAACGTGTTTGAAAAGGTCGATACCATCCGCCGAAAAATAAACATCGATACCATGACCCTTGAAAGGCAGTACCTGAAAAAGACCATGGTTGAGAAATCTCCTGAGCAAAAAGCCAAAGAAGCCGCAGATTTCCTTTCCAAGATTAAGGATAACCGGTTTAACCTGATCACGGGATTCCAGGAAGTAAACTACAATAAGGAAACCCTGGAATTTATGGATGCCCAGCTGAAAAACCTTGAAAGGGAATACCTGAAATTGTTCACTGGTGTGAAAATTCATAAAACCATGACATTCTCATATAAGTATATACCTACCCCGAATCAGATCAATACCGAGATACCTATCTTCAAATTCAATAAATCGAAAGGTGTGCAGGACCTGGATGCCCCGGGTGGAGGCAAGGTGATTACCATCAGGGTGCAAAGAGTGGGGAATACGAATTCCGTTTCTGTTTACCTTCAGAAGGCAGGGAAATCTGCCAAATCCAGCGGTTTCTTTTACAGGATACCAGAATATGCGAGGGTTACCGTGAAAGTTGACGACAATACCCAGGAGGAACAGCAGTGCCTTATAAGCCAGCTTGGGCTTGTAACAAACCTGCCTTCAAGTAAATGGAAAGTACTATTCCATCCGGAAACCGGTGGAATAAAGAGCCTTGGGCTTGAATAAGTGGGTTAAAGAGCTTTTCTTATCCTTACCAGTTTTACCAGCAGATCTTCAAGCAGGTCAAGTTTCAGCATGTTAGCACCATCCGATTTTGCTGTGGCCGGATCGGGATGAGTCTCTAAAAACAATCCGTCGGCACCTGCTGCTATTCCCGCCCTGGCAATAGTCTCAATAAAATCAGGTTTGCCTCCGGTTACTCCTGCCGGTTGGTTTGGCTGTTGCAGGGAATGGGTAACATCCAGGATGACGGGTACCTTGAATCTCTGCATCGAAGGAATAGAACGCATATCCACAATCAGGTCCTGGTAACCGAAAGTTGTTCCTCTTTCGGTGAGCATGATGTTCGTGTTTCCTGTACTGAGTATTTTCTCAACTGCGTAACGCATTGCTTCAGGTGAGGAGAACTGCCCTTTCTTGATGTTCACCGCTTTTTTTGTTTTCCCGGCTGCGATCAGGAGGTCGGTCTGCCGGCAAAGAAATGCAGGGATCTGCAAAACATCTACGAATCCGGCGGCAAAAACTGCCTCATCTTCCGAATGGACATCGGTAAGCGTTGGGATTTTCAATTGTTTTCCAACAGAAGCAATGATATTCATTGCCTTTTCATTGCCGATGCCGGTAAACGAATCACCCTTTGAACGATTGGCTTTTTTATATGATGACTTGAAAATGTACGGGATGTTCAGCCGTTCGCAAATCTCCTTAATACGACTTGCGACTTCGATCGGCATAGTCTCGTTTTCAACTACGCAAGGACCCGCAATCAGGAAGAACATGCCTGGATCCTTTATAGTCAGATTGGGGATGTTGGTTGGGATCATAAGATTTTTTTTTACGATAAGTGATGAGTGATTAGCCATGAGCCATGAGCCACGAGCCATGAGATATCAGACACTATTCATTCATCACTCATCGCTCATTACTCATCACTCATTTCTCATGGCTAATATTTGTACTTCTCTTTCCATAACGCTTTTAGCCTTGCGCGTATTTCCTTTTCCTTCGGATTTTCCTGGGGATCGTAAAATTTCGACCCCTTGATCTTTTCGGGCAGAAATTCCTGGTCGGCAAAATTATTCTCGAAATCGTGGGCGTATTTGTAATCTTTCCCGTAACCTATTTTCTTCATACGGTTTGTGGGTGCGTTTCGGATGTGCAGGGGCACAGGCAGGTCGCCTTGCTCCCTGAACGCTTTTTGCGCCTTTCTGATTGCAAGGTACGAAGCATTGCTTTTCACCGATACAGCGAGGTAAATTGCAGTTTGGGAAAGGATGAGGTCGCATTCGGGATAGCCTATCACATCTACTGCCTGGAAACAGGTATTTGCGAGCAAAAGGGCATTCGGATTGGCGTTCCCAATGTCTTCCGATGCGAGGATCAGCATCCTTCTTGCAATGAACTTGGGATCTTCACCTGCCTCAACCATTCTGGCCAGCCAGTAAACCGCGGCATTGGGATCTGAACCCCGGAGCGATTTGATGAAGGCCGATATCACATCATAATGCATCTCGCCTGTTTTATCATACATAGCAAGGTTCTGCTGTATGATGCTCAGTGTATTTTTATTATCTATGCGGATGGCTTTTTCCCCCGGGCTCAGCGTTGTGACTATCAGCTCGAGGGCATTCAGTAACTTTCGGGCGTCACCGCCCGAGATACGTAGAATTGCTTCCGTCTCAGGAATACTGATCTCTATTCCCATATGCTGCTGAAGCCTTTTCCTGCCTTCTTCAAGCAATTTGAGGAGTTGGGGCTCTTCAAGCACCTTCAAAATATAAATCTGGCAGCGTGAAAGCAGGGGAGAGATCACTTCAAACGATGGATTCTCTGTTGTAGCCCCTATAAATGTTATAATACCTTTCTCAACGGCCCCTAAAAGTGCATCCTGTTGTGATTTACTGAAACGGTGGATCTCGTCAATAAACAGGAAGGGGCTGGTACCACTCTCCTTTGCCCTGGCTATTACTTCCCTCACTTCCTTAACTCCCGAGCTAACAGCGCTCAATGTATAGAATTCCCTTGAAAGCTGTCTTGAAATTATATAGGCAAGGGTAGTCTTACCAACTCCCGGAGGACCCCATAAGACCATGGAAGGAACATTCCCCGATTCAATTGCTTTCCTGAGAATGGCACCGGAACCCACAAGATGGTCCTGGCCGAGGTATTCGTCAAGCGAATTGGGGCGCAGTTGTTCTGCAAGAGGTATCAGCATAATATTTCAAAGGTACGATTATGAAATTTAAACGCCTTTATCCCTGTTTGGAATTGTTAATATCTTAAAAAATGTTAAAATTATTCATGCTGATTATCAGGTGAATAAGACAAATGTTAAAAAATGTTAAAAAAAAGTGGTCTGAAAAGTTGTCTTGTGTGGTTTTCTTGCTTTATCTTTGCATCAAATTCAAAACGAACAAAACGATGAAAAAATTTGCAACATTATTAATCGTAGGAGCTGTAGCTTTCATGTATGCTTGCGGCCCCAGCGCAAAGGAGTTAGAAGAAAAAAGGATCGCTGATTCAATCCGCGTAGCTGATTCATTAGCAATGGTACAGGCAGAACAGCAGAGAATTGCTGATTCAATTGCTAAGGCCGGTGAAGAAAAGAAGAAAGCCGATTCAATTGCACATCAGGATTCAATTAAGAAACACCTGATCAAGGCTGCAAAACCTGCAAAAGCTCCTAAAGCTCCTAAAAAAGCTAAGAAGTAATCCTTCTTACTCAAATAAAAAAGGCCGTCTTTCCGATGGCCTTTTTTATTTTACAGATTCTTGATCTCCGCTACCAGCTTTTGAAGGGTTGATTTTGCATCCCCGAAAAGCATATTGTTCTTAGGATGATAGAACAGCTTATTTTCGATGGCGGCATAACCCTTGGCCATACTGCGTTTCATCACGATCACATTCTTTGCTTCCCAGGCTTTTATCACAGGCATGCCATAAATAGGGGATGAGGCATCATCTTCAGCCGCAGGGTTCACAACATCGTTTGCGCCAATTACGATCACCACATCGGTATTCTGCATTTCGTTATTGGCTTCTTCCATTTCAAGAAGTTTTTCGTAAGGCACATCGGCTTCGGCAAGCAAAACATTCATATGGCCGGGCATCCGGCCGGCGACCGGGTGTATCCCGTATTTCACTTCGACACCTTTGGAAGTTAAAAGAACATCCAGTTCATGGCAGAGATGTTGTGCCTGGGCAACGGCAAGTCCGTAACCTGGGACAATGAGAACTTTCTGTGAATAGCTTAGTAAAACTGCTGCATCGCTTAATGTGATCTCCTTGACGGTTTTATCGCCTGCTTCAGCATTTGCCGATGCATCTCCACCGAATGCGCCGATAATGACATTGAGCAGGGAGCGGTTCATGGCTTTGCACATAAGGATTGTCAGGAGTGTACCTGATGAGCCCACGAGGATCCCACCGGTCAGCATTGCCTGGTTGTTATATAGAAATCCCCCGCAGGCAGCGGCAATCCCCGTGAAGGAGTTCAGAAGGGAAATGACCACGGGCATGTCGGCGCCGCCGATAGGCATAACAAAGCTAACTCCGTATACCAGGGCAAGCAAAGTAAGCAGATAGATCAGGATATTGTCACCCCCCACAGGATGCTTGAACATGATGATAACCACCAGGACTACCAGCATAAGGAGGAAAAAAAGGTTGAGGTATCTTATCCAGGAGGCCTTGATATCGCCAATTTTTTCATCCAGTTTTCCAAATGCGATCATACTTCCTGCAAAGGAAACCCCGCCGATGGTAAGCCCGAAAAGTATAGCCAGTGTTTCACCATGAAGCATGCTTGAAGCACCCGATACTGCCAGTGACTCCTGGAGTTTTGGAAATTCCATAAGGGAGATAAGGGCAGCACAGGCGCCTCCCATTCCATTAAATATTGAGACCATTTGCGGCATCGCGGTCATTTTTACTTTTCGGGCTGCCACCCAGCCCACGGCTGTACCAATAGCCAGTGCACCTATTATCCAGGGAATGTTCCCGATACTTTCCTCATCCTTCTTATGGAATAGAATTGTAAATAAAATAGCAAGTCCCATCCCTGCAGCCGCCCAAAGGTTCCCGTTGCGAGCGGTGTCAGGATGGCTCAGCCGCTTCAACCCGACAATAAATAAAACTGACGCAAGTATATAGGACATCTCAAGAATACTGATCTCGGGAGTGTATTGTATTAGCAGGTTGATCGTTTCCATATTCCTTTAGTTTTTGGATTTCTTTTTCCTGAACATCTCAAGCATTCGGTCGGTAACAACGAACCCACCGACCACATTGAGGGTGCCAAGAATTACAGCAAGGAACCCAAGTATCATCGATAAAACGTCCTGTGCATGCCCCATAACTATTATAGCCCCTATGATGACTACGCCGTGAATGGCATTGGCCCCCGACATCAGGGGGGTGTGCAGAACGGAAGGGACATGTGAGATGACCTCAATACCAAGGAAAAGAGACAAAATGATAATAAAAATCGCTTCCCTGTATTGCAAGAAAAACAGCAAAACATCATTCATATGGATGGAATTATTTGGTTACGGAGTTAACACGTTCACTAACTATTTCTTTATTATGGGTTACGCAGCTGCCTTTTATAAGGTCGTCTTCCCAGTTAAGGTTAAACTCCCCTTTATTGTTAAACATCAATTTCAGGAAATTGACCACGTTCTTCCCGAACATTTTACTTGCATCCGACGGCATGTCAGAGGCGAAGGCGGAGTTCCCTATGATCTTAATCTGCCCGTGAATTACTGTCTCATTATCTTTAGTAAGTTCGCAATTCCCGCCTGACGAAGCAGCAAGGTCAATGACAACTGCACCTGGCTTCATAGCTTCAACAGTTTCTTTTCTGAGCAAGAGGGGAGCCTTTTTCCCCGGGATCTGAGCGGTGCATATGACGGCATCGGATTTTATGGCATGGTCGTGGATGGCCTGCGCCTGCCGCTTTTTGAATTCTTCATTCTGCTCTACTGCATAGCCGCCGGCTGCTTTATCATCGGTAGCTCCTTCCACATCGATGAATTTACCACCCAGCCCAGTGACTTCTTCTTTCACCGCTGCACGAACATCAAAAACTTCCACAACCGCACCAAGCTTGCGTGAAGTGGCAATAGCCTGCAAGCCTGCCACACCTGCTCCCAGGATCAGGACTTTTGCCGGTGTCACTGTACCTGCAGCCGTCATGAACATAGGGAAGAATTTAGGAAGATTATTCGCTGCGGTCAGCACCGCTTTGTATCCTGCAACGGTAGCCATAGAGGAAAGGATATCCATAGCCTGGGCTCGGGTAGTTCGGGGCAGAATGTCGAGGCTGAAACTTGTTATGTTCTTTGAGCATAGTTCGTTAACAAGGCCGATGTTGACCATGGGGTTGAATGCGGCCATGAACACCTGACCTTCTTTCATCATCCCCAGCTCTTTTATATCAGGAGGCTGGATTTTAATGAGAAAACCGGCCGATTCAAAGACTCCTTCTTTTGGAAGAATTGAAGCCCCTGCTGTTTGATTCACTCCTTCAGGCAACAAGGCCACCCTTCTTTCGGGAAGTTCTTCTTTCAGTAATCCAATGGTCATTTTATTCTTCTTATCAGGTTATTACCTTATTTGAATTCCGGCAGACTGACTAAATTAATCGGCATATCCGATTTTCTGATGGGTCCCGTCACAGAAGGGTTTTTTCTTAGAACTTCCGCAACGGCAGATGGCCGCTACCTCGTGTTCAACTTTGACTGACTTACCATCAGCATCACTGATAACATAGTTACCAGTGACTAGTGCCGGACCGTTTTTCAGTATTTGTATCCTTGCTCCGGGAGATTTGCCTGGTGCTGCCTTCTCGCTGACCGATGCAGCGCTTCCGCAGTTTTTCAGAAACGTGAGAGCCCTGGAGGGGCAGGTGTTGACAACCCTGATAATTTCTTTGGTTGAAGCGGCTTCGGGTTTGATCCATGGGCGTACCGTATTGTTAAACACTTCCGGCAAACCAATCAGGCAGTTTGCAGAATGAATACATAAATGAGGCCTCCAATATACGGTCACCTCACCATTAGTATATGAACGGCTGCCTTTGTTTTTCTCTTTGATTTCTGTAAGTTCGGCTTTATTGATTTTATTACCCATGCAGGATTTTTAATTTGTGTAAAGGTAGGAAATAATTATTTTTGGCTGAAACTTTGACGCTTTCATTATGACAAATAAAAGGAACGACCTATCACTATTGAAGAATCAGCAATCGGTGCAGAAAGAGGTTAAGGGAGAATGGCCGAAGGATCCTATGATTCTGTTTGGGAAATGGTATGAAGAAGCGAGGAAAAATGAAGAACATGAGCCGGAAGCCATGGCACTTGCTACTGCTGATGATGAAGGCAGGCCTTCTTTACGAATGGTTTTATTCAGGGATATAAGCAAAACTGGATTATGCTTTTTTACAAATTATGATAGCCGGAAAGCCATACAACTGAAGCTAAATCCATATTCGTCCCTCTTGGTATACTGGCCCAAACTTTACAGGCAGGTCAGGGTGGAGGGAAAGGTCAGAAAAGCACCTGCAGTAGTTTCGGATGATTATTTTAACTCCCGCCCTTTAGGAAGCCGCATCAGCGCATGTATCTCGCCTCAAAGTGCAGTTATCCCCGACAGGCTTTTCCTTGAAGCAATGCACGAGGCCTTTTCAAAGGATCTTGGCGGCAAACCACCAAAGAGACCCGCTAACTGGGGAGGATATATATTTGTTCCCGATCGTTTTGAGTTCTGGATGGGAAGGGAGAACCGCCTGCATGACAGGATACAATACCGTAAAAAAAGAAATAACTGGATCATTGAACGGCTCGCACCCTGATCAGGCTTAAATAATAGTATTTTTATCAATCCTAATCCTGATTTATCCTGAACGTATGTTGAAGAAATTTTTTTTACTCCTGCTGCTGGCAGGTTTGTCTGATTACGGTTTCGCATGGATATACCCGGAACACAGGGATATCGCCATGCTCGCCATTCAAAAACTTAATGCTACCCACCGGGCCGACCTGGAACGCTTCTGGTCCATTGCCCGAAAAGGGTACGAGTCCAGGCTGTTCTCCCTTTCAATTGACACCTCCCAGTCACGTGATCCCGAATTTCTTGATTACGCTGCCTGGCCTGCAATTTCAGGTGACCACTCAACATCAGCTGCCAATCTTTTGCATAATGTTTTGCAAACTCAATGGATTATGAAGGTGGCGGATGTCGCTGCTGAATTAAAGACGGGTATAGCGGCTGCAAGGAACAGGAGCGACCGTCTTAATAAACTCAGGGATTCAGATATCAAGCTGCTCCGCGTTGATCCTGAGTATGTGACCAGGGCGGGTTCAAATAATGTGCATTTCCTTCTTGCCAGGCCGGATGTAAATACGACTGAGTCCGACTATTTCTCAATATGTTTCAGGCAGGGCACCGAAATGAATGCCCTGGGCACCTATGGCTGGTTTCACCTTAGTGCCTTGTTGAAAGCCCAGACATTCGCAAGGGACAGTATGAATCCTGACGAACGCTCCTCACTCATGCTGGCGATCCTGGCCGATGAGGCTTTTGCCATTCATTTTCTCGAAGACATGTATGCTTCCGGTCATGTGGCAGGAACCTGGGGTAATGCTGCCCAGCGTAAAGGCACACATGACTATTACAACGAGCATGGCCTGGAGGTTTCAACCTGGGATGGAGGCAGGATGGTACTTATGGGAGATGCCTATATGAGGCCTGAAGATGCTGAGGCTACATCCGACGCAGTTCGTAAAAGCCTGGAACAGCTGATCGAAGTCGCATCAGGGACACGTTCCTTTACCTATCAAACTCATGAAAGCCTTTCTGTTCATGCCGATACCCTGAATGTATGCAAGACCAACTACATGCCTTCCCGCCAAATTGATACCGCGTTCAATAGTTGGTTTAGAGCGGTCATTATGCCAACTGCAGTTCCCGGACTTGCAACAGGCCTTGGTGAGCTTCCCAGGTTCAGGGCAGAAGTGGGGCCTTTCATCGGGCTTACAGCTGAAGTCAGGGGATCAGCTTTATTCAGCGGATTTGCCACTTACCAGAACACCGCAGGTGTGACCGCGGGACTTGGAATGGCAGTTCGGGTCGGCCTTGGCCTCGAAGGTGTTTTAAATGAAGCCGGCGACGGTCTTGTATTTCTTGACCTTGGATGGAGGCTGGATGGCCCCTCTTCGATGAAAATGACTGCAGAACCCGCCCTGAAACAATTCGGGGCCATGTTTTCGGCCGTTCCAAGCAGGGATGCCTTTTATGCCCGTCTTCGCCTGCCGTTCTATGTGATCCCGGGTGATCTTCTTATACTCGCACCCATTCTGTATTTGTTTGCACCGGAGACAATGAATAAAGTACTAACCTCGGCAGGCAACGGGGGATTAATCCCCTGGCAATCGGGAATGGTTACACCAATAGGGAGATTTCAATTTATCCTCGGCAGGGAAGTCGGGGTGTATCTGTACGGATGGCCCAAAGACCCCGACAGGTATCTGCTTCCCAAAGGCAGTGATCTTGATGCCGACCAGGTGCTGGTTTCCATGCGATCAACACTGCTGGAATTTCCTTTCCTCGAATACAGACCGTTTCATGCATTCTCAACCAATCAAACTGCAAGTCTTGTTTTCCAGTTTTTCGGCGGATTTGATATTCCCGGAAAAGCCAAGGTTATAGCTCCTGAAAATGAAGTTGCACCTAAAGTGCGTACGATCACATTTCTGGGCGTGAGGATCGGGTTCGACTGGAGATATTATTTTTCAAAAAAGAAGTCCTGACCCTGGTCCCCTCCTGGTTTGCGTTCACCATTGACTGCTTAGTTATGCGTTCTCGCGGTCTTTTGAATTCACACTCAGGGCATTGTTCCTGAATTCACTGGGCGTAGTCCCGGTAAATTTTCGGAAGGCGGTATTGAATGTTGATTTGGAAGCGAATCCTGCAATATTTGAAATCCCCAGAATAGAATACTTATCGTTTGCCGGATCAGTCATCAACGATTTAGCCTCTTGGATCCTGTATGAATTTATATAATGATAATAATTCTGGCTATAAAACTCATTGATTATTTGTGAGATGTATTTGCTGTTTGTTTTCAGGCGTTCTGCAATTTGGTCGATGGTAAGATCACTTTGTATGAAGATTCTCTCGTTCTTCATCAGCGACTCCAGGTCTTCGGCCAGTTGCTTTTTCTGTTCAGGGGTCAAAGGGGATCCCTTGTATTTTATTGCTGAAATCTTGTCTTTTCTGATATTTGTCGTCAGGTCATCGGATTCTGATGCCTCTTCGCCGGATAACAGGGGAGGTATGTCTTCATTATCCTCAACCCCACTGATCGTAATTGCTTTTTGTTTTAACCCCCGCATTCCGGCAAACAAGGTAATTACGAGCATCGAAACTGTATAAAGAACACCTGCTATCAGATGCTGACTGAAACCGATAAAGTACAGCAAATTATTGAAAATAAAGAAGATCAGGAATGAGATCATAAACGATCTGGTCCACGATGTGTCGATTTGCTCGGTACTTGAATAATGGTTTTCAATCAATAAAAGGTGTTTACGGTATTGCTTCAGGGTAAGAATGAGATAAAAAATCAATTGAATATTTACAATCAGGTAAATAGCAATGATATAGATAATCGTAAGGTATGGAATGAGGGACCCGGTTCTCTGGAGGTCAAACCTGAACGACAGATACCCGATCTTCTGAGCAAAGGTCATGAACAGGAAGGGTGTGTTCAGAATGAGAATTGCAGCTGCCGGAAGGAAATGGATTGCATTCCGGATGTTAAACCTGAAATTTTTGCGGGTAACAGAAAGGATATAGAGATAAAAAGTTGGTATTAAACACAAAATAACCGGGAGAATAGGGTAATAAAGATAGGTTAGAGCTGAAAAATCCTTGAGCCTGTAAAGAAGGTTGAACCCGAAGTATATGGAGAGAAAAACATAGAATACCCCGAAAATGATTCTTGAAGATCCGCCTGTTTCTGACCTTGAAATAAAAAGGAGAAAGGCTATCACCATACATTGATAAACAGGCAGGGTATATAATATGGTCAGAAATGACTCCATATCGGGTTCCTTTGCTGCAAAGTTATGCAATTTACATTGGCCTCAGTGCAAGCAGTACACCGAGACTGATACAAACAATAAAGGACTAATCCCTTCAGATGAAATCCGTACTGGTGCGAATTCAGGAATCCGAACCTGTATTGAAGGTATCCTGTCGGGAAAAAACGGAATTTTACACCCGGTTTAAACTCATAAATTAATTGTCATGACTAAAAGTAAGTTCTCAAGGTGGAGTCTCCTGATATTGTTGACGACACTCGCTCTAAATGTTAAATCTCAGAGTTATATAGAAGTTGGCAGTGGAGTTGTTTCTAACAGCATGCCTGTCTATTCCAGCTGGAACTATTCCTGGAGCTCACTGATATACAATCATACCGATCTCGGAACCGCCAAATCCATTATCAAGATAGCACTGAACTGTACCAACGGGCCGAAGACGGTTACCAACCAGAAGATCTATTGCAAGCTTACATCCAATTCTGTTTTTGCCAATGCAAATTATGAGGACCCTCTGAATAATGGATATACCCTTTGCTTTCAGGGCGATTTGACTTTCGTGACGGGTTGGAATGAGATCACGTTGCTTACGCCCATTCCATATGATGGAGTTCAGAATTTAATCATTCACTGGGAGGACCGCTGGGGACATACATATGGTCCAATGTTCAATTCCACGAGCTCATCGACCAACAACAACAAAAATTGCGGCAATGATCAGAATTTTCCGCCCCCAGGCCAGGCAGGCTATCTTAACCCATATCCCAGTTCACTCACCAACATGCGTTTCTACTATAATGGAAGCGGCCCGGTAACACCAACAAACCCGAATCCTGCCGATAATGCCACGGTGGTTTCCGTGAATACTACACTTTCATGGCAGCTGGGTGCAAATACCACAAGCTACGATCTATGGTTCGGAACCAGTCCGCTTACACTTTCCCTTGTCGTCAATAACGCAACAGTCTCAGGGGCAGGTACCTTTACCTATACTCCTCCGGCCCTTCTCGCCGATTCAGCATGGTTTTACTGGAAGGTCATAGCCAAAAACGGGACACAGCAGGAATCCTCTCCTCTGTGGAAATTTAAAACCGAGGTGGTCATTGACCAGTTTCCTTATAACCAGGGGTTCGAAGATTCGACCGTGTTCAATACCTATCCGGTTCAAAGCGCTTGGGTTATAACACCCGATGTTTCATGGTATCAGTACGATGCTCAACAGCAATCAGGCCAGCTTTGTGCAAAAACATCATGGTATGCTAGCGGCAACGAAGCCACAATTCGGTCCCCGAAAGTGCTTCTTCCTGCAAATCATTCCATCTCATTCTACTGGAGAAATACCACTGCAAACAAGCTGGCAAATCATGATACAACATATTTCGAGGTGACTGCCAATGGGGGACAATCGTGGGTAAAGGTCGACACGCTCTCTCCTGCGACATCGAATGGGTTTTACCTGCAGCGCATTCACAGCCTGAATGCATTTGCAGGGAACAACTGCTACTTCAGGTTCCGGCACCGGACTGATAACAGCAGCAGTGCTGCCAATGTATATCTCGATGACATATCCATTTACCTGTCAGGTGGTTCCCCAACGCTTGCGGTCACACCCCAGAATCAGAATGTAACCTCCCCGGCTGGAAGCACTCCATTCACCGTGACTTCTAACTCTTCATGGACAGCAGTTTCAGATCAGACCTGGTGCAGCGTTACTCCATCTGGTACCGGAAACGGAACGATTACAGCCAATTATACCGATAATACAACATCCTCGCAGCGCATTGCCCATATTAACGTAACCGTATCAGGGATTCCGCCTGTTGTAGTTACTGTTACCCAAAGCAGCCCGGCTCCGACCCTTTCTGTAAGTCCTGCCAATCAAAATGTGACTTCGGCCGCCGGTACGACCAGTTTTACGGTTACATCAAATTCAGCATGGACAGCATCAAGCAATCAAACATGGTGTGCCATTACGGGCTCAGGTAATGGAAATGGCACGATTACCGGAAACTATCTGCAGAACCCCGATCTTATTCCCCGCGTGGCTACAATCACTGTAACAGTGGCCGGATTAACCCCGGTAACTGTTACAGTAACCCAGGACGGCACTTCGGCTGTTCTTTTAGTCTCCACTCCCTTGCAGAACGTAACATACCCTGCTGGTTCCACCATTTTCCAGGTTACTTCGAATGTGGGCTGGACTGCTACTTCCGATGCTTTATGGTGTATTACAACACCTTCAGGATCAGGGAATGGCCAGTTGATTGCAGCATACCAGGAAAATGCAGCTCAGCATGGCCGTACTGCCAATATCACCGTCACGGCCTCAGGTGTTACTCCTGTGGTTGTAGAGGTAATTCAGCAAGCTGGCCCGGTAGGCATCTGTACATCCGATAACAAAGGTTTAACAGTCTCTCCAAATCCCACATCCGGCGTGATAAGGGTTAACTTTGGCAGTCTGGACATCCGGGATGCAACGGTCGTGGTCTTCAATGCCACCGGACTCCTGATAATGAAACTGAAGGCAGAACCTGCTGAAATGACTATTGATCTTTCCGAAAAAGCTAAAGGCTCTTATCTGTTGGTGTTTAAAAATTCCAATATCACTATCACTCAAAAAATAATTGTGAAATAAGCAGGCTTACTTTCCGATGCAGAACCTGGAAAAAATATTCCCCAATATATCATCCGTCGTGATCTCACCGCTGATTTCACCAAGGTAATACAGAGCATTGCGGACATTGCTTGAAAGAAGGTCGGCCGGAATATTTTGCTCCAGCCCGTTCTCAGCCTCAGTCAGAGCTGATAGTGAGTGCTGCAATGCCTCATAATGCCTGCTGTTTGAGATGACCAGTCCGTCGTTAATGCCGCTTAAACTGACTTTACTCACCAGGCTTTCGGCTATCTGGTGAATGTTTTCATGCCGTTTTGCAGAAACAAAGATGGTTTCCTGGCTAAGGAAAGAAGTAAAGCCTTTAGGCAGTTTTTTTACTTTATCAAGTTTGTTGCCAACAAGAATCAGATGCCGGGTAGGATGGTCGGCAATATCTTTAAAATCTTCCAGTGCGCTCACGACATCTTCGAATGATTCTTTCGTTGCGTCAAAAACATAGAGTACTATGCTTGCTTCGCCGATCTTTTGCCAGGTTCTTTCAATACCTAAGCTTTCAATCTCATTCTCGGCAGCCCTTAATCCGGCAGTATCGATGAACCTGAAGCTATATCCTCCGATTACTATTGTATCCTCTATTGCATCCCTGGTTGTCCCCGGTATATCAGACACGATGGCTTTTTCTTCATTCAGGATGGCATTCAGAAGGGTCGACTTTCCGGCGTTCGGCTTCCCGATAATGGCTACGGGAATACCAGTTTTGATCACGTTCCCTAAGCTGAAGGATTCTACCAGTGAAGCAATCTCGGACCTGATGACCCTGACCAGGCCGATCAGCCTGCTACGGTCGGCAAATTCCACATCCTCTTCACTGAAATCAAGTTCGAGTTCCAGAAGGGAAACGAAGTCGATAAGCTGATTGCGCAGCGATTTAAGTTTACCCGAAAACCCACCTCTGAGCTGGGAAAAAGCAAGTTCATGCGACACTTTTGAATGAGC